>NZ_JALJRP010000016.1:0-51949 GCF_024519715.1 Pseudomonas sp. Pse35
TTTGGGGCCGCTTCGCGCCCCAGCGGGAGCAAGCTCCCTCGCCACAGTTACCGATTCTGTGTTAACTGACTGGCATTAGGGCTTGCCCACCGCTATCGCAGGCAAGCCCAGCTCCCACAGTTGATGGTATTTCAAATGTAGATCGCAAAAAAAACGCCAACCCTAGGGTTGGCGTTTTCGTGCAGCGCTTAGCGCATCACTGCGGCTTCTTGCGGCCAAAACCAGGACGCTGGCCGGAACCGGCCGGGGCGCCACGGCGCTTACCCGAAGGCTCGTCCGCGACCAGTTTCGGGCCAGGGCGCTTGTTCGCCGCTGGCTTGGCTGGACGCTTGGTGCTGGCGTTGTCGGCCGGGCGATCCGCTTCACCACGGTTGCTGCGACCACCCGCCGGAGCAGGACGCGGCGTACGTGGCGCACGCTCACCTTCTTGACGCGATGGCGCGGTGGGGCGGCGTTCGCCTTCAATGTGCGGCTGACGCGAGATACGACCGCCGGTGGCCGGTGCATCCAGCGCAGGGCGCAGGGTGCGAGCAACACGTTCGGTACGTGGCACTGGGCGCGACGATTTACGCTGCATACGCTCAAGCTTGTCTTTGCTCTTGGCGTTCATCTGCGGCATGGCAACCGGCGTCAGGCCCACTTCGGCGCTGAGGATATCGACTTCGTACTGGCTCATTTCGCGCCAGCGGCCCATCGGCAGGTCGGAGTTCAGGAACACCGGACCAAAACGCACGCGCTTGAGGCGGCTGACCACCAGGCCCTGGGACTCCCACAGGCGACGCACTTCACGGTTACGGCCTTCCATCACCACGCAGTGGTACCAGTGGTTGAAACCTTCGCCACCCGGCGCCTGCTTGATGTCGGTGAACTTGGCCGGGCCGTCTTCGAGCACCACGCCCGCCTTGAGGCGTTCGATCATCTCGTCATCGACTTCACCACGTACACGCACGGCGTATTCACGGTCCATCTCATAGGACGGGTGCATCAGGCGGTTGGCCAACTCACCGTCAGTGGTGAACATCAGCAAGCCGGTGGTGTTGATGTCCAGGCGACCGATGTTGATCCAGCGGCCTTCTTTAGGCTTGGGCATCTTGTCGAACACGGTCGGACGGCCTTCCGGGTCGTCACGGGTGCAGATCTCGCCGTCGGGCTTGTTGTACATGATCACGCGGCGCACCGATTCGGCGGCCTCTTCACGCTTGATGACCTTGCCATCAATGGTGATTGCATCGTGCAGGTCGACGCGCTGGCCGAGGGTTGCCTCGACGCCGTTGACCTTGATGCGCTTCTGGGTGATCCAGGCTTCGACGTCGCGGCGCGAGCCCACGCCGATACGCGCCAGCACTTTTTGCAGCTTTTCGCCTGCTGGGCCGATTTCCTGGTCTTTCTGGTCTTGGTCATTCATCGTAAGCACCTCCCGGTGGGTCGATTCAGGCGTGGCCTGAGGGTATTGAAAGCGGGGCCTTGGCCGAATAGGTCGGCAAGGGGTCGCGAATCATACGCGCATAGCGCGTGTTGCGCATCACAGACTAGTCGATAACGCCCAGCTCATTTGCTTTTCCGCCGACCGGTGGCCCCCAGGGCCAGCAATCGCAGCTCGGCTTCGGCCAGCACCGTGCGCTTGTCGGCTTTATCGAGTTTCTTCCAGGCACGGATTTCACGCTTGCTGCGGCCACAGCCGACGCAGATGTCATCGTTGAATTTGCAGATGCTGATGCACGGGTCTTTCATGGCACTCATGGTCGATCCTCTGTGGGAGCTGGCTTGCCTGCGATGGCATCACCTCCTTGCATCTGGGAGACCGAGGCGTCTGCATCGCAGGCAAGCCAGCTCACACATGGGTTGCGCAGTGAAAGTCAGAGCCGGTCAGTCTTCGAGCTGGCGGCGCTCGTTCTCGATGGCCTCGGCCAGCGCCCGGGCTTCGTCTTCTTCGTCACTCAGGGGCGGCTGTTCGAGGGCGGCGACGGCGGCCAGGAGCTTTTCCCGGGCTTGGGCCACGCCAAGCACATCGTCTTCGGCTTCGACCTCAGGCTCGGATTCAACGTTCACCTCGGTTTCTGGCTCCGCCGCACCATCACGCAGCAAATCGTCGAAGTCGGTCTTGATCCCCTGCTCCATGTCGTCCAGCTCCAGCAACAACGTATGGAAACTGGTTTCGTCCTTGGGCTCCTCCGGCTCGGCGCTGGCGTCGGCCAGTTCCTGCAGGCTTTGCGGCACCGGCGCGTCGTCGAAGTCGAGCACCGGCTCGGCCTCCATTTCGCGCAGCTCGGCCAGGGGTGGCAGGTCGTCGAGGTTTTTCAGGTTGAAGTGATCGAGAAACACCTTGGTGGTGGCGAACATGGCCGGTTTGCCCGGCACATCGCGGTAGCCAACAATGCGGATCCACTCACGTTCCAGCAGGGTCTTGACGATATGGCTGTTGACCGCCACACCACGCACATCTTCGATCTCGCCCCGGGTGATGGGCTGGCGATAGGCGATCAGCGCCATGGTCTCCAGCATCGCCCGGGAGTAGCGCTGGGGGCGTTCTTCCCACAAACGCCCGACCCACGGTGAAAACTTCTCACGGATCTGCAGGCGGTAACCCGACGCCACTTCACGCAGTTCAAAGGCACGGCCCTCGCAAGATTTGCGCAGGATCTCCAAGGCCTTCTTGAAGACCGGCGGCTCCGGGCGTTCGGCCTCTTCAAAGAGTTCGAACAGGCGCTCCAGAGATTGCGGTTTACCCGAGGCCAGGAGAAAGGCCTCCAGCAAAGGGGCCAGTTCGCGGGGTTCAGTCAGATTCATCGATTCAGCTCGTTATTCGGCTCGCGCCCGCACGTGGATAGCCGCAAAAGGCTCATTCTGCACCAGCTCGACCAAGGACTCCTTCACCAGCTCAAGGATCGCCATAAAGGTCACCACCACGCCCAGTCGGCCCTCTTCGGCAGTAAACAACTCGACAAAGGGCACAAACCCACCTCCCTTGAGACGTTCCAGCACATCGCTCATGCGCTCGCGGGTGGACAGCGCTTCACGGCTGACCTGGTGGCTCTCGAACATATCGCCACGGCGCAGTACTTCGGCCATGGACATCAGCAATTCTTCCAGACTCACGTCCGGCAGCAACTTGCGCGCGCGCGCCTCGGGAGCGTCGAGCTTGGGCACCACCACATCACGGCCCACACGGCTCAGGCCGTCGATGCCTTCGGCGGCGGCCTTGAAGCGTTCGTACTCCTGCAGGCGGCGGATCAGCTCGGCGCGCGGGTCATCCTCTTCGGCTTCCACCGTCTCCGAGCGCGGCAACAGCATGCGCGACTTGATCTCGGCGAGCATGGCCGCCATCACCAGGTACTCGGCGGCCAGCTCCAGGCGCACCGACTGCATCAGCTCGACATAGCCCATGTACTGACGGGTGATTTCTGCCACCGGAATGTCGAGGATGTTGATGTTCTGTTTGCGGATCAGGTACAGCAGCAAGTCCAGCGGGCCTTCGAAGGCTTCAAGGAACACCTCCAGGGCGTCCGGCGGGATGTACAGGTCCAGGGGCATTTCCATGACTGCCTGGCCATACACCATGGCAAACGGCAGTTCCTGCTGGGCGCCAGCCTGGGGATCAGCGGCTTCCACGGCTGACATTCAGGCCTCGACCATGAACGGAGCCGGATCGCCACAACCCACACGCACCACTTCTGGTTCGCCATCGGCCAGGTTGATCACCGTGGAGGCCTTGTTGCCACCGTAGCCGCCGTCGATGATCAGGTCGACGTGCTTTTCCAGCAAACGGCGCATTTCGTAAGGGTCGTACAACGGCTCGGTTTCGCCGGGCAGGATCAACGACACGCTCATCAGCGGTTCGCCCAATTCGGCCAGCAGCGCCAGGGCAATCGGGTGTTCCGGCACGCGCAGGCCAATGGTGCGCTTCTTCGGGTGCAGCAACAGGCGCGGCACTTCGCGGGTGGCGTTGAGGATGAAGGTGTAGGGCCCCGGCGTGTGGGCCTTGAGCAGGCGGAAGGTGCCGGTGTCGACCTTGGCGAACAGCCCGAGCTGGGACAAGTCGCTGCAGATCAGCGCAAAGTTGTGCTTGTCGTCCAGCTGGCGCAGGCGTCTTACTCGCTCCACCGCGCCCTTGTCGCCGATCTGGCAGCCAATGGCGTAGGACGAATCAGTCGGATAGATCACCACGCCGCCGGCACGGATGATCTCCACGGCCTGTTTGATCAGGCGCGCCTGAGGGTTTTCCGGATGAATCTGGAAGAATTGGCTCACGTGCTCTACCTGTTCAGACGGTGGCAATAATGGGGTCATGCTTGAATCGCCCCACAACAGCGGCAGATCTTCCGGGACCTGGCGATATTCGCCAATCTCGGACCAGCCGCCTGGGCCATGAAAATCACTGCCGGCACTGACCAGCAGACCAAATTCGCGGGCGAGGATCGCCAGGCTGCCGACCTGTTCGGCGGGTTGATGCCCGTTGACAACCTCGATGGCGTGGCCACCCGCTCCAATATAGTCGCTGATCAGCTTGCGGCGCTTGCTGCGGGTGAAATCGTAATGCCAGGGATGCGCCAGGCTCACCCAGGCCCCGGAGGCCCGCAGGGTCTGGACGGTGTCTTCCAGGGTTGGCCAGTGCAGCTTCACATCGCCCAACTTGCCGGCGCCAAGCCATTTGCGAAAGGCCTCGGCGCGATCCTTCACATAGCCTTCACGCACCATCCAGTCGGCAAAGTGCGGACGGGCCGGTGCGTTGCCGCTGTCGCCCAGTTCCTGCTGGATAGCACGGGCGCCATCGAGGGCACCAGGCATGCCTTTAAGGCTGAGCTTGCGGCTTATTTCTTCGGACCGCAGCCAGCGGCCATCGTGCAATTGGGCAATCGCCGCCACCAAGGGCGGGGCCTTTTGATCAAAACCGTAGCCCAGCACGTGGATGGTGGCGCCGCCCCAGGTGCAGGACAATTCCACGCCGTTGACCAGCTGCATACCCAGGGAGTGCGCGGCCTGGCGGGCTTCGTCGAGGCCTTCAAGGGTGTCATGGTCGGTCAATGCCAAAACTCGCACGCCTTTTTCAAACGCACGCGCAACCAGTACCGCGGGCGCCAGGGCGCCGTCGGAGGCCGTGCTGTGGCAGTGCAAATCAACATTCACGGGGGTGTGTAACCTCAAGTCAGCTGGCGCTATCGCAACCAAGGATGTTTGTTATTATGCCGACACATCCAGCTTCTGGCTCTTACTGTGAAACAATTCATCGACTTCATCCCGCTGTTGCTGTTTTTCATCGTTACCAAACTCGACCCCAGGGTCATCGAAATCGCCGGCCACGAGCTGTCGTTCGGGGGCATCTACAGTGCCACTGCGGTACTGATCATCAGCTCTATCGTAGTGTACGGCGCCATCTTCATCTCGCAGCGCAAGCTGGAAAAAAGCCAATGGCTCACCCTCGTCGCCTGCCTGGTGTTCGGCGGCCTGACCCTGGCCTTCCACAGCGAAACCTTCCTTAAATGGAAAGCCCCGGTGGTCAACTGGCTGTTCGCCCTGGTGTTTATCGGCAGCCACTTCATCGGTGACCGCCTGCTGATCAAGCGGATCATGGGCCATGCGCTGACCTTGCCGGAGCCGGTGTGGGGGCGCTTGAACGTGGCCTGGATCGTGTTCTTCCTGTTCTGCGGCGCCGCCAACCTGTTCGTGGCCTTCACCTTCCAGGACTACTGGGTCGACTTCAAAGTGTTTGGCAGCCTGGGCATGACCGTATTGTTTTTGATCGGCCAGGGCATCTACCTGTCACGCCACCTGCATGACACCACACCGAAAACCGAGGACTGACATGCTCTACGCCATCATTGCCACCGACGTTGCCAACTCCCTGGAAAAACGCCTGAGCGTACGCCCGGCCCACGTCGAGCGCCTCAAACAGCTGCAAGCCGAAGGCCGCATGGTACTGGCCGGCCCGCACCCGGCCGTCGACAGCAACGACCCAGGCGACGCGGGTTTCAGCGGAAGCCTGATCGTCGCCGAGTTCGCCTCCCTGGCCGACGCCCAGGCCTGGGCCAAGGCTGACCCTTATGTCGCAGCAGGCGTCTACGCCGATGTAGTGGTCAAGCCGTTCAAGCAAGTCTTGCCTTGAGCCTGGCTGCGTCGAACCTAATCGTTTCGGCGCACTCCTAATGGCTCACGGCGTCACCGGTGGGGCCTTCGCCGCCGACAATGGCTAAATTGAGTGAGTCATGAGCGAGCTGTTACTGATAGATGATGACCAGGAGCTCTGTGAGCTGCTGACCAGTTGGTTGAGCCAGGAAGGTTTCCAGGTACGCGCCTGCCATGACGGCTTGAGTGCCCGAAAAGCCCTGGCCGACAGTGCGCCGGCGGCCGTCGTACTGGATGTTATGCTGCCCGACGGCAGCGGCCTGGAGCTGCTCAAGCAATTGCGCAACGACCACCCGGAGCTGCCGGTGCTGATGCTCTCGGCCCGGGGCGAACCCCTGGACCGCATCCTCGGCCTGGAACTGGGCGCCGACGATTACCTGGCCAAGCCTTGCGACCCACGCGAACTGACGGCGCGCCTGCGCGCCGTATTACGCCGCAGCCACCCGGCCGCGGTATCGACCCAGCTGGAACTGGGGGACCTGTGCTTCAGCCCGGTGCGCGGCGTGGTCAGCATCGATGAACAGGAGTTCGCCCTCACCGTCTCCGAAAGCCGCCTGCTCGAAGCATTGCTGCGTCAGCCCGGCGAGCCCCTGGATAAACAGGAACTGGCGCAGATCGCCCTGGGCCGCAAGCTGACCCTGTATGACCGCAGCCTGGATATGCACGTCAGCAACCTGCGTAAAAAGATCGGCCCACACCCCGATGGCCGGCCACGGATCGTGGCGCTGCGTAGTCGTGGTTACTACTACAGCCTCTAAACATCACGCTCAACCCTGGGGGAGCTGGCTTGCCTGCGATAGTGGTGGGCCAGTTAGCATGAGGGTGACTGACACACCGCTATCGCAGGCAAGCCAGCTCCCACCCGCGTTCTCATCAGCCTCGAGGGTTTTGTCAGTTCCTATCAAACCCGTCTTTACCGAAGCTTTACCCTCCCCTGACCGCCGCTGACCTTGCGCTGCGTAACCTACTCACATCCGGACTCACCGGAATAGAGACAGGAGAATCACCATGCGCAAGACCCTTATCGCTTTGATGTTCGCCACTGCCCTGCCCACCGTTGCCATGGCAATGCCGGAAGGCCCAGGCCCGATGGGTGGTCCTGAAAGCCACATGATGGGCGGCCCAGGCCACGGTGAACACGGTCCGCGTGGCAAAGGCGGCCCGTTCAGCCAGCTGGACTTGAGCAAGGAACAGCGCGAGCAGATCCGCAAGCTGATGGGTGACCAATGGCACGCCCGCAAAGACCTGGTCAAAAAGTACCTGGACAAACTGCCAGCCGCTGACCAGAAGGCGATGCAGGACGAAATCGCCGCAGGCAAGCAGAAAACCCAGACCGATATCCGTGCCGTGCTCAAGCCCGACCAGCAGAAGAAGTACGACGAAATCGTCAAGAAACAAGCCGAACGCCGCGCCGAATGGAAAGAGTTCCAGGCCTGGAAAGCCCAGCAAGCGCAAAAAGCGCAATAATGACCTAGCTTCACCCCAGCCCAGTGGTTCGCGCCGCTGGGCTTTTCCTGTTTGAGGGTTTCCTGTGCGTTCATTGTTCTGGCGTATCCTGGCGAGTTTCTGGCTGGCCATCGCCCTGGTTGCCGGTTTGTCGATCCTGCTTGGGCACATGCTCAACCAGGATGCCTGGATTCTCAGCCGCCACCCTGGCCTCAACAACCTGGCCCAAGAGTGGACGCAGCTCTACGAAACCCAGGGCGAAGACGCCGCCCAGGAGTTGCTGCAGCAGCGCAAACGCCAGTACCACATCGACGTGCAAGTGCTTAACGAAAGCGGCGACCCGGTGGTGCGCGGCACCTTCCCGCGCCGCGCCGCCGCGTTCGAAGCCCGCCAGAACGACAGCCAGGACGGCCACCTGCCGTGGCGACGCCTGACCGCCGAGTACACCAGCGCCAAAACCGGCGACACCTACCTATTGATCTACCGTATTCCTCACCCGGAGCTGGACGCCTGGCACCGCAGCAGCCTGCTGTGGCCGCTCAGTGCATTGGCGATTACCCTGGTGGTGCTGACCCTGTTCAGCCTGCTGGTGACCTTGTCCATCACCCGCCCACTCAGCCGTTTGCGCGGCGCGGTGCATGATCTGGGGCAAACCACTTATCAACAGAACAGCCTGGCGCAACTGGCCAATCGGCGCGACGAGTTCGGCGTGCTGGCCAACGACTTCAACCGCATGGGCGCACGCCTGCAAAGCCTGATCGGCAGCCAGCGCCAGTTGCTGCGCGACGTGTCCCACGAACTGCGCTCGCCGTTGGCGCGCTTGCGTATCGCCCTGGCCCTGGCCGAACGCGCCAGCCCCGAAGAACGGGAAAAACTCTGGCCGCGCCTGACCCGCGAATGCGATCGACTGGAGGCCTTGATCAGCGAGATCCTGGTATTGGCGCGGGTCGACGCCGACAACGCCAGCGCCGAAGACATCGACCTCACCCCGTTGCTTAAAACGCTGCAAAAGGACGCCCAACTCAGTGCCCCCGAGCAAGTGGTGCAACTGACGACTGCCAATGACTTGCAGCTTAAAGGCTGGCCGACCATGATCGAACGCGCCGTGGACAACCTGCTGCGCAATGCCCAGCGCTTCAACCCGGTGGGCGAACCGATTGAATTGCAGGCCCAGCATCAAGGCGGGCGCATTCTGATCAGCGTACGCGACCACGGCCCCGGCGTTGAAGCCGAGCACCTGAGCCAATTGGGCGAGCCGTTCTACCGGGCGCCAGGCCAGACCGCCCAAGGCCATGGCCTGGGCCTGGCCATCGCCCGTCGCGCCGCCGAGCGCCATGGCGGTAACCTGATCCTGGCCAACCATCCCGATGGCGGCTTTATCGCCAGCATCGAACTGCCCTTGATCCCTGGGGTTGCCACACCGGTGGGATGATCTTCTATAGTGGCCCTTCTCTTACGGAGGGCCTTTGATGACAGACCTGCTGACTCCCATCCAAGCCGCACTCGCTTTACCGCACGCCCCACTGCCCCAGACCCAGGCCGGCGCCTTGCCCTCGACCTTCGCCGTGACAGACCTGGCGGCCGCCAGCATCGGCGCCGCGGGCCAGGCCGTCGCCCAGTTGATTGAGCAACAAACCGGGCGCCTGCCCAGCGTCAGCGTGGATCGGCGCCTGGCCTCGTTGTGGTTCTCCTCGTCGATTCGCCCCGTGGGGTGGCAAGTGCCGCCTTTGTGGGACCCGGTAGCGGGTGATTACGCCAGCGTGGATGGCTGGATCCGTCTGCACACCAACGCGCCCCATCACCGCGCAGCGGCCGAGCGGGTATTGGGGCCTGCCGCTGATCGCGCAGCCATGGCGAGTAGAGTCGCGACCTGGAAAGCCGCCGAACTGGAACAGGCGGTTGTCGATGCGGGCGGTTGTGCGGCGCAGATGCGTAGCTGGCAAGCCTGGCAGCAGCATCCCCAAGGCTTGGCGGTAAACGCCGAAGCGTTGATCCAGCGTCAGGTCTTCGAACCCGGCACCGACAAACCCTGGCTCGGTTCCGCAGCGCGCCCACTGGCCGGCATCAAGGTGCTGGATTTGACCCGGGTGCTGGCCGGCCCGGTGGCCAGTCGTTTCCTCGCCGGCTTGGGTGCCAGCGTACTGCGCATCGACTCGCCCACCTGGAACGAACCTGGCGTCGTCCCGGAAATGACCCTGGGTAAACGCTGCGCCCGCCTGGATCTAACGAGCCACGACGACCGGCAAGTGTTCGAAGCGTTGCTCAAGGACGCCGACATCCTGTTCCACGGTTACCGCGCCGATGCCCTGGAGCAACTCGGTTATACCCTTGGCGAACGTCAGCACATCGCCCCCGGACTGATCGACGTCAGCCTCAACGCCTACGGCTGGAGCGGCCCATGGCGTAATCGTCGTGGCTTTGACAGCCTGGTGCAGATGAGCAGCGGGATTGCCGAGGCCGGCATGGCCTGGAAACAGACGGATAAACCGCTGCCGCTGCCGGTGCAGGCGCTGGATCACGCCACCGGCTATTTGATGGCCGCCAGTGCGATCCGGGCTTTGGCCGAGCGCCTGGACTCCGGACGCGGCGGTTCGGCGCGCTTGTCGTTGGCGCGTACGGCGAAGTTGCTGGTGGAGGCCGGGCAAGTGCCACAGCAAGCGGCATTGCGCGAAGAAGACATCAATGACCAAGGCCTGGTGGTGGAGCAGACAGCCTGGGGCCAGGCCCACCGGCTACTGGCGCCGCTGAGCATCAGTGGCACGCCGTTGCAGTGGGATTTGCCGGCGGTGGAACTGGGCTCGCACCGGCCGCAATGGTGACTAATACCCTGTAGGAGCGAGCTTGCTCGCGAAGGTCGCCAACGATAACGCGGGAAACCTGATACACAGCGGCGTTCTCAGGTTTTTCGCGAGCAAGCTCGCTCCTACAGGGTTGTCCACAAATGCTGCGCCGCATACGCCCTCAACGGCCGCCACGCGTCGGCCCGCGCCAATAACTGCCGCGCCGACACCGGCCCACCTTCCAAAGCCGCCAAAGCATTGATCAGCCCGATATCCCCCGACGCAAACGCATCCGCCTCGCGCAACTGGCGCATGGCGATGTACTGCGCGGTCCACTCTCCAATCCCCGGCAATGCCACCAACCGTGCAACGCCGTCCTGGAGGCTGGCCTTGGGTTCGAAAAGCTGTGGGTCATCCAATAGCGCCTGGGCCACACCAGACAACGTACGGCCGCGCGCCTTGGGCATGCCCAGGGCGGCCAGGTCCGCCGCCGCCAGCACTTCAGGTGTTGGAAACAGGTGGGTAATATCGGCGTGCGGGGTTTGCAGGGTCTGGCCATACTGCGCCACCAGCTTGCCCGCCAGGCGAATCGCCGCCACCACGGTGATCTGCTGGCCCAGCACTGCACGAATCGCCAGTTCCAACCCATCCCAGGTGCCAGGCAACCGCAGGCCAGGGCGGGCCGCAACCAGTTGCGCCATCAGGGGGTCTTGCGACAATTGCGCGTTGATCACCTCAGGCACCGCGTCCAGATCAAACATCCTGCGCAAGCGCCGCTCGATCTCAGGCATCGCGGCAGGCTCGGGAAAGTCGACCGTCACCTCCAGCCAATCCCCCGCGCCCGGTTCGACGCTGACCCAGCCATGTCGCCCCGCCACACTGATACTGCGCCGATACACGCCGGCAACCACGGTTTCCAACCCGGTAATCGCCCGCGCCGATAGGAACCCCAGCATCGCCGCCCAGTCGTAGGGCGGTTGATACGCCAATCTCACAGTGACAATACCCCGCTATACAGCCCATACGCGGCTAACCCGGCGCCCGCGATCACGCCGCTGAAAATGCCTTTTTCCACGGTGGTAAACAAGGGTTGGCCCTGCTCGCGCTTGGCCAGGGCAAACAGGATCACACCCGGTGCGTACAGCAACGCCGACAGCAGCAAGTACTTCAAGCCCCCCGCATACAGCAGCCAGATCGCATAACCGAGGGCAACCAGCCCCACCAGCAGATCTTTCATGCGCCGACGCTGCCAGCCTGCATAGGTTTCGCCGCGCGCGCTCAACAGCACCGCATAGGCCGCCGACCACAAGTAAGGCACCAGGATCATCGAGGACGCCAGGTAGATCAGGGTGGTGTAGGTGCTGGCTGAAAACAGCGTGATCACCAGGAATGCCTGGATCATCACGTTGGTCAACCATAAGGCATTGACCGGCACCTGATTGGCGTTTTCCTTCTTCAGGAACGCCGGCATGGTCTTGTCCTGAGCGGTGGCATAGAGGATTTCCGCGCACAGCAGCGCCCAGGAGAGCAACGCCCCGAGCAGCGAAACCGCCAGGCCGAGGCTGATCAATACCGCGCCCCAAGGCCCGACGATATGCTCCAACACACCGGCCAGGGACGGGTTCTGCAATTGCGCCAACTCCGGCTGGCTCATGATGCCCAGGGACAGCACGTTCACCAGCACCAGCAAGGCCAGCACGCCCACAAAACCAATCACCGTGGCGCGCCCCACGTCCGAGCGTTTCTGTGCTCGCGCCGAGTACACACTGGCGCCTTCGATGCCGATAAAGACAAACACCGTGACCAGCATCATGTGGCGCACCTGCTCGACCACGCTGCCCATCTGCGGGTTGCCCAGGCCCCAGATATCGCGGGTGAAGATATCCGCCTTGAATGCAACCGCAGCGATCACGATAAACATCAACAGCGGTACGATCTTCGCCACCGTCGTCACCTGGTTGATGAACGCTGCCTCTTTGATCCCGCGCATCACCAGAAAATGCACGGCCCACAGCAACAGCGACGCGCAGCCGATGGCGAGCGGTGTATTGCCCTGGCCGAATGCCGGAAAAAAGTAGCCAAGGGTGCTGAACAGCAAGACGAAATAACCGACGTTACCCATCCACGCGCTGATCCAGTAACCCCAGGCGGATGAAAAGCCCATGTAATCGCCAAAACCCGCCTTGGCGTAGGCATACACCCCGGAGTCCAGTTCGGGCTTACGGTTCGCCAACGTCTGGAACACAAAGGCCAGGGTCAGCATGCCGATGGCGGTGATCGCCCAGCCGATCAAGATGGCCCCCACTTCGGCACGGGCAGCCATGTTCTGCGGCAATGAAAAGATGCCGCCGCCAATCATCGAGCCCACCACCAGGGCAATCAGGGCACTGAGCCGAAGTTTCTGGGCGGGTTGGGTCATGCAGCTTCCTCGAAATAAACGGTTGGGCGACAACTGCGCACATAAGTAATTCAGATTAATGACGTTGTCATAACATAAGGATATGTAAAGGTAGGAAGTTTAGGCTTATTTAGAATTTAAATACGTCAATTATGAAGCGATAGTCAAACAACGTACAAAAAATTTGCACATTCGCAAATACGAACTAGCGTCAACACCCATGTCCTCGACCAAATGATTAACCACAAAGCAAAGAGCGCTCTATCAAGCGCCTTTGCGGGACTTGTTCGCCCGCAAAAACCTCACCCTAAGTCGTTAATTCACAATGGAATGTGCCAATGAAGTGATCTGAGTCAGCTGTTTGATTAGCGCACGGAATTATTCTGTGGTCTCTCTTCTCCTGCATTGGAGTCATGCAATGTCTGAAACTCCCGGAAAACTTCGACTAGGCGCCCTGGTCGCACTTGTCGTCGGCTCGATGATTGGCGGCGGTATCTTTTCATTGCCACAAAACATGGCCGCCAGCGCCGATGTCGGTGCGGTGTTGATCGGCTGGGTGATTACCGCCATCGGCATGTTGACCCTCGCCTTCGTGTTCCAGACCCTCGCCAACCGCAAGCCTGACCTCGACGGCGGGGTCTACGCCTACGCCAAGGCCGGTTTCGGCGACTACATGGGTTTTTCATCTGCCTGGGGTTACTGGATCAGCGCCTGGCTGGGCAACGTCGGCTACTTCGTCTTGCTGTTCAGCACCTTGGGCTATTTCTTCCCGGTCTTTGGCGAGGGCAATACCCCGACGGCGGTGATCGCTGCGTCAGTGCTGTTGTGGGCCGTGCATTTCCTGGTGCTGCGCGGCATCAAGGAAGCCGCGTTCATTAACCTGGTAACCACCGTCGCCAAGGTGGTGCCGCTGCTGCTGTTCGTGCTCATCGCGCTGTTCGCGTTCAAGCTGGACATCTTCACCGCCGACATCTGGGGCGTGAAAAACCCGGACCTGGGCAGTGTGATGAACCAGGTGCGCAACATGATGCTGGTCACCGTGTGGGTGTTTATCGGCATCGAAGGCGCGAGCATCTTCTCGTCCCGTGCCGAGAAACGCAGTGACGTGGGCAAGGCCACCGTGATCGGCTTTATCACTGTGCTGCTGTTCCTGATGCTGGTGAACGTGCTGTCCCTGGGGATCATGACCCAGCCGGAACTGGCCAAGCTGCAAAACCCGTCGATGGCCGCCGTGCTGGAGCATGTGGTGGGCCACTGGGGCGCGGTGCTGATCAGCGTGGGCTTGATCATCTCCCTGCTCGGCGCGCTGCTGTCCTGGGTGCTGCTGTGTGCGGAGATCATGTTCGCCGCCGCCAAGGACCACACCATGCCGGAGTTCCTGCGCAAGGAGAACGCCAACCACGTGCCGGTCAACGCCCTTTGGCTGACCAACGCAATGGTGCAGATATTCCTGGTGATCACGCTGTTTTCCGCCAGCACTTACCTGTCACTGATCTACCTCGCCACCTCGATGATCCTGGTGCCTTACCTGTGGTCGGCGGCCTACGCCCTGCTGCTGGCGGTGCGCGGCGAGACCTACGAGAACGCCCTCAAAGAGCGCAGGAAAGACCTGTTCATCGGCGCCATCGCCCTGATCTATGCGATCTGGCTGCTGTATGCCGGCGGCACCAAATACCTGCTGCTCTCCGCCCTGCTCTACGCCCCCGGCGCGATCCTGTTCGCCAAGGCCAAGCGTGAACTGGGCAAACCGATTTTCACCCCCGTCGAGAAGCTGATTTTCGCCGCAGTGGTCATTGGCGCCCTGGTGGCGGCCTATGGGCTCTACGACGGCTTCCTGACCCTGTAATTGTTGTTCACTGGAGGATCTGTAATGACCACGGAAAAAGTGAAGTACGGCGTACATTCCGAAGCCGGCAAACTGCGCAAAGTCATGGTGTGCTCCCCAGGTTTGGCCCACCAGCGGCTGACCCCCAACAACTGCGACGAGCTGCTGTTCGATGACGTGCTGTGGGTGGCCCAGGCCAAGCGCGACCACTTCGACTTCGTGACCAAGATGCGCGAGCGGGACATTGATGTGCTGGAAATGCACAACCTGCTCACCGACATCGTCGCCAACCCCGAAGCGCTGGACTGGATCCTGGAGCGCAAGATCACCGCCAACACGGTAGGCCTGGGCCTGGTCGATGAAGTCGGCTCGTGGCTGCGCAGCCTGGAGCCGCGCAAAATCAGCGAATACCTGATTGGCGGCGTATCGGCCGACGACCTGCCGAGCAGCTTCGGTGGCAAGACCATCGAGATGTTCCGCGATTTTCTCGGCCACGCCAGTTTCATCCTGCCGCCGCTGCCCAATACCCAGTTCACCCGCGACACCACCTGCTGGATCTACGGCGGCGTGACGCTCAACCCTATGTACTGGCCGGCGCGACGCCAGGAAACCCTGCTGACCAGCGCCATCTATAAATTCCACCCTGAGTTCACCAACGCGGACTTCCAGATCTGGTACGGCGACCCCGATCAGGAACATGGCGCCGCGACGCTGGAAGGCGGCGACGTGATGCCGATTGGCAATGGCGTGGTGTTGATCGGCATGGGTGAGCGCTCCTCCCACCAGGCCATCGGCCAACTGGCGCGCAACCTGTTCCAGAACAAAGCCGTGGAACGCGTCATCGTTGCCGGCCTGCCCAAATCCCGCGCCGCGATGCACCTGGACACCGTGTTCAGCTTCTGCGACCGCGACCTGGTCACCGTCTTCCCCGAAGTAGTCAACCAGATCGTGCCGTTCACCCTGCGCCCTGACGAGAGCAAGCCCCACGGCATCGACATCCAGCGCGAGAAAACCAACTTCCTCGAAACCGTGGCCGCAGCGCTCAACCTCAAGGCGCTACGTGTCGTCGAGACCGGCGGCAACAGCTTCGCCGCCGAACGCGAGCAATGGGATGACGGCAACAACGTGGTGGCCGTGGAACCGGGTGTGGTGATTGGCTACGACCGCAACACCTACACCAACACCCTGCTGCGCAAGGCCGGTGTGGAAGTGATCACCATCAGCGCCGGTGAACTCGGCCGTGGCCGTGGCGGCGGCCACTGCATGACCTGCCCGATCATCCGCGACCCTATCGACTATTAAGGAGATTCCATCATGGCTTTCAATATGCGCAACCGCAGCCTGCTGTCGCTGATGCACCACACTACCCGCGAGCTGCATTACCTGCTGGACCTGTCCCGCGACCTCAAACGCGCCAAATACACCGGCACCGAGCGCCCGCACTTGCAGGGCAAGAACATCGCGCTGATCTTCGAAAAAACCTCGACCCGCACTCGCTGCGCCTTCGAAGTCGCGGCCCATGACCAGGGCGCCCACGTCACCTACATCGACCCGGTGTCGTCGCAGATCGGCCACAAAGAAAGCATGAAAGACACCGCCCGCGTGTTGGGCCGGATGTTCGATGCCATCGAGTACCGTGGTTTTGAGCAGGAAATCGTCGAAGAGCTGGCCAAGTTCGCCGGTGTGCCGGTGTTCAACGGCCTCACCGCTGAATTCCACCCGACCCAGATGATCGCCGACACCTTGACCATGCGCGAACACAGCGACAAGCCGCTGCATGACATCAGCTACGCGTACCTCGGGGACGCCCGCTACAACATGGGCAACTCGCTGCTGATGATCGGCGCCAAGCTCGGCATGGACGTGCGCATCGGCGCGCCGAAAGCACTGTGGCCCCATGAAGATTTCATCAAGCAATGCCAGGCCTTTGCCGAGGAAAGCGGCGCGCGCATCACCATCACCGAAGACCCGAAAGAAGCCGTGAAGGGCGTGGACTTCATCCACACCGATATCTGGGTATCCATGGGCGAACCGGTGGAAGCGTGGGACGAGCGCATCGAGCAACTGCTGCCGTACCAGGTCAACGCCAAGATGATGAAAGCCTCGGGCAACCCTCGGGTGAAATTCATGCATTGCCTGCCGGCGTTCCACAACAGTGAAACCAAGGTCGGCAAGGACATCGCGGCGCGCTATCCGCACCTGGCCAATGGCGTGGAAGTGACCGAAGAGGTGTTCGAGTCGCCGGCCAATATTGCCTTCGAGCAGGCGGAAAACCGCATGCATACCATCAAGGCGATTCTGGTGTCGGCGTTGGCGGATATCTAACCCCACTCTGATCGTTCCCACGCTCCGCGTGGGAATGCAGCCAGTGGCGCTCTGCGCCACAAGAGCGGACGCAGAGCGTCCGGTGGGGCATTCCCACGCAGAGCGTGGGAACGATCATTCTAGAAGGACATTCTGTATGCGCATCGTCGTAGCCCTGGGCGGCAACGCCCTCCTGCGTCGTGGTGAACCCATGACCGCAGACAACCAACGCGCCAATATCCGCATCGCCACCGAACAGATCGCCAAGATCCACCCCGGCAACGAGTTGGTGATCGCCCACGGCAACGGCCCGCAAGTCGGCCTGCTGTCATTGCAGGCAGCGGCCTACACCAGCGTCTCGCCTTACCCACTGGACGTGCTGGGCGCCGAGACCGAGGGCATGATCGGCTACATCATCGAACAGGAACTGGGCAACCTGCTGGACTTCGAAGTGCCATTCGCCACCCTGCTCACCCAGGTCGAAGTCGACGCCAAGGACCCGGCCTTCCAGAACCCCACCAAGCCTATCGGCCCTGTGTACGCCAAAGCCGAAGCCGAGAAGCTCGCCGCCGAAAAAGGTTGGGCCATCGCGCCCGACGGCGACAAATACCGCCGTGTAGTCGCCAGCCCGCGTCCCAAACGCATCTTTGAAATTCGCCCGATCAAGTGGCTGCTGGAGAAAAAAGCCATCGTGATCTGCGCCGGTGGTGGCGGCATCCCAACCATGTATGGCGAAGACGGCAAGCTGCGCGGCATTGAAGCGGTGATCGACAAAGACTTGTGTTCCTCCTTGCTGGCCACGCAACTGGAGGCCGATTTGCTGGTGATCGCCACCGACGTCAACGCCGCCTTTATCGACTTCGGCAAGCCCACCCAGAAGGCCATCGGCCAGGCCCACCCCGACGATATGGAAAAACTCGGCTTCGCCGCCGGCTCCATGGGCCCCAAGGTACAAGCCGCCTGCGAGTTCGCCCGTCAGACTGGCAAAACCGCGGTGATCGGTTCACTCTCGGACATCGAAGCCATCGTCCAGGGCAGCGCCGGCACGCGCATCAGCACGGCAAAACCTGGCATCACCTACCTGTGAAGTTGAGGAGAAACGCCTATGGCTATCTTTGAACCCGGCCACTTGCATATCGAGCGACACGCGCTGAACAAGGACGATGTCAGCTACGACCTGTGCCTGGACTACGAAGTCGTCACGGATGACCGCGAAGGCAAAGGCATGCAGTTCACCCTGCATGGCAGCATCCAGGGCAAGGACATGAAGGAAACCTTTTTCCTGCCCAAGGACCAGGCCTATAACTTCGCCAGCAATGTGACCAAGATTGTCGAAAAATACGGCATTCCCAAGACCCATAGCAGCGTCGGTTCACAGCACAAGCATTACGACCTGATGTTTGAGGATGTGCGCCAGCAGTTGGATATGAAATCCGGCGACCCGGTCAAACCCGAACACCTGGAATAACCTGCCCCCCAATCGAATGTGGGAGCTGGCTTGCCTGCGATAGCGACGTGTCAGACGATATTTTCGGTAACTGACCCACCGCCATCGCAGGCAAGCCAGCTCCCACATTTTGATCTCCACCGGCTCCAAGGCATACTGGCCACCCTCAGCACTCCAGAATCAAGATCCGCCCCATGCGTATCCACGTCAGCTTCATCGACCGCGTCGGCATCACCCAGGAAGTCCTGGCCTTGCTCGGTGGGCGCAATCTCAATCTGGATGCGGTGGAGATGGTGCCGCCCAATGTCTATATCGATGCGCCGACCCTCAGCGCCGAAGTGCTCGAAGAACTGCGCGACGCGTTGTTCAGCGTGCACGGCGTGCAAGCGGTAAAGGTCGTCGACATCCTTCCGGGCCAGCGTCGCCACTTGCAACTCGATGCCCTGCTGGCGGCCATGACCGACCCGGTGCTGGCCCTGGACAGTGCAGGCAAGATCCTGCTGGCCAATCCGGCGCTGATCGCCTTGTACGGGCGTGAACCGGCTGGTGAGAGCATCGCCGAGCTGTTCGATGATCCGGCCTTGCTGGAAACCTTGCTGGACCAGGGCTTTCGCTTGCCGTTGCGCGAGATCAGCGTCAACGGCCAAACCCTGCTGCTGGGCGCCACGCCGATCACCGACGCCGGCGCCCTGCTCACCCTCTACCAGCCCAACCGCATCGGCGAACAACTGTCGGCGCTGCACCATGACCATGCCGAAGGGTTTGATGCGCTGCTGGGCGAGTCCCCGGCGATCCGCACGCTCAAGGCGCGGGCGCAACGGGTGGCGGCACTGGATGCACCGCTGCTGATCCAGGGCGAAACCGGTACCGGCAAAGAGCTGGTGGCCCGCGCCTGCCACGCCATCAGTGCGCGCCACAGTGCGCCGTTTCTGGCATTGAACTGCGCGGCACTGCCGGAAAATCTCGCCGAAAGTGAATTGTTCGGCTATGCCCCTGGCGCCTTTACCGGCGCGCAACGCGGTGGCAAACCGGGGCTGATGGAGCTGGCCAACCAGGGCACGGTGTTCCTCGATGAGATCGGTGAGATGTCGCCGTACCTGCAAGCCAAGCTGCTGCGTTTTCTCAATGACGGCAGCTTTCGCCGCGTGGGTGGCGACCGCGAAGTGAAGGTCAATGTGCGCATCCTCAGCGCCACCCACCGCGACCTGGAAAAGATGGTCAGCGAAGGCACCTTTCGCGAAGATCTGTTTTACCGCCTTAACGTGCTCAACGTCGCCGTGCCGCCCTTGCGTGAACGCGGCCAGGACATCCTGCTGCTGGCGCGCTACTTCATGCAGCAAGCCTGCGCGCAGATCCAGCGCCCGGTCTGCCGCCTGGCGCCGGGTACCTATCCAGCCCTGCTGGGCAACCACTGGCCGGGCAACGTGCGGCAGTTGCAAAACGTGATCTTCCGCGCTGCCGCCATCTGCGAAAGCAGCCTGGTGGACATCGGTGACCTGGACATCGCCGGCACCTCCGTGGCGCGCCAGAGCGATGGTGAAGTCGACAGCCTGGAACAGGCCGTGGAAGATTTCGAGCGCAGCCTGCTGGAAAGCCTCTACAGCCGCTACCCCTCGACCCGCCAACTGGCCAGCCGGCTACAAACCTCCCACACGGCTATCGCCCATCGCCTGCGCAAATACGGCATTCCCAACAAACCCTGACGGAATAAACGCGGTTCAACTGTAGGAGCTGGCTTGCCTGCGATAGCGTCGGGTCATCCAACGCCTTAGTGACGGGTAGACCGCTATCGCAGGCAAGCCAGCTCCCACAGAAACCGCATTACAGATTTGGTCTGAGAACGACATTCCGTGTACTGAAAGCGCTACAGCGTAACGATATCGCTACAACCCTGTTTTTTGCGTGCCATGCAAGGCTTTGATCCACATAGGCTTTTTTTCACGCACCTGACTGTAGCGAAATCGCTACAGCTCACTCCTCGGACTTTATAGCGAAATTTATTAACCCATTGATTTATAACGGCTTAATAACGTTGGCCGCAATATTGCTAAGCAACTCCTCATTATTCCAATCCCGTCCACCAGACGATTCTGGCCCTGAGGAGTTTCCATGAGCGAGTTGCGTTTCACTGAAGATCACGAATGGCTGCGCGCCGAAGCCGATGGCAGCGTCACCGTGGGTATCACCGCTTTTGCGCAGAACGCGCTGGGTGAAGTGGTTTTCGTGCAACTGCCGGAGTTGCAGGCTTATACCAAGGGCGCCGAAGCCTCCACCGTGGAGTCGGTCAAGGCCGCAAGTGGTGTGTACATGCCGTTGGACGGTGAAGTCCTCGAAGTCAACGACAAGCTCGATGGCAGCCCGGAACTGGTCAACGAAGACCCGATGGGCGAAGGCTGGTTCTTCCGCTTTAAACCCGCCAATGCCGATGCAGTGGCTAAGCTGTTGGATCAGGATGCGTACGACCGCCTGATCAAAGCCAACGCTGAAGCTTGAGGAGCGCGCCATGACCGTTAATCTGACCACCGCCAACGAATTCATCGCCCGCCACATCGGCCCGCGCCAGGAAGATGAGCAGCAAATGCTCGCCAGCCTGGGGTTTGATTCCCTCGAAGCCCTGAGCGCCAGCGTCATCCCGGAAAGCATCAAGGGCACCAGCGTGCTCGGCCTGGAAGACGGCCTGAGCGAAGCCGAGGCCCTGGCCAAGATCAAGGCCATCGCCAGCCAGAACCAACTGTTCAAGACCTACATCGGCCAGGGCTACTACAACTGCCATACGCCGTCGCCGATCCTACGCAACCTGCTGGAAAACCCGGCCTGGTACACCGCCTACACGCCGTATCAACCCGAGATTTCCCAAGGCCGCCTGGAAGCCCTGCTGAATTTCCAGACCCTGATCAGCGACCTCACCGGCCTGCCGATTGCCAACGCCTCCCTGCTCGACGAAGCCACGGCCGCCGCCGAAGCCATGACCTTCTGCAAGCGCCTGAGCAAGAACAAAAGCAGCAACGCGTTCTTCGCTTCGGTGCACAGCCACCCACAAACCCTCGACGTCCTGCGCACTCGCGCCGAACCACTGGGCATCGATGTAGTAGTGGGCGATGAGCGCGAACTGACCGACGTCAGCCCGTTCTTCGGCGCCCTGCTGCAATACCCGGCCAGCAACGGCGATGTGTTCGACTATCGCGAACTGACCGAACGTTTCCACGCCGCCAACGCACTGGTCGCCGTGGCCGCCGACCTGCTGGCCCTGACCCTGCTGACGCCGCCGGGTGAATTCGGCGCCGACGTCGCCATTGGCAGCGCACAACGCTTTGGCGTGCCACTGGGCTTCGGTGGCCCGCACGCGGCGTACTTCTCCACCAAGGATGCGTTCAAGCGCGACATGCCAGGCCGTCTGGTCGGTGTTTCCGTCGACCGCTTCGGCAAGCCGGCCCTGCGCTTGGCCATGCAAACCCGCGAGCAACATATCCGCCGCGAGAAAGCCACCAGCAACATCTGCACCGCGCAAGTGCTGCTGGCCAATATCGCCAGCATGTACGCCGTGTACCACGGCCCCAAGGGCCTGACGCAGATCGCCCAGCGCATTCACCAGCTGACCGCGATCCTGGCCAAGGGTTTGACGGCCCTGGGCCAGAAAGTCGAGCAGGCACACTTCTTCGACACCCTGACAATCCACACCGGCGCCCACACCGCAGCCCTGCACGACAAGGCCCGCGCCCAGCGCATCAACTTGCGCGTGGTGGATGGCGAACGCGTTGGCCTGTCGGTCGACGAAACCACCACCCAGGCCGATATCCAAGCCTTGTGGGCCATCTTCGCCGATGGCAAAACCCTGCCAGCCTTTGCTGCAACCGAAAGCACCCTGCCGAGCGCCTTGCTGCGCCAGTCGCCGATCCTCAGCCACCCGGTGTTCAACCGTTATCACTCGGAAACCGAGCTGATGCGCTACCTGCGCAAGCTGGCCGACAAGGACCTGGCCCTGGACCGCACCATGATCCCGCTGGGCTCGTGCACCATGAAGCTCAACGCCGCCAGCGAAATGATCCCGGTGACCTGGGCCGAATTCGGTGCCCTGCACCCGTTCGCCCCCGCCGCGCAAAGCGCCGGCTACCAGCAACTGACCAGCGAACTGGAAGCCATGCTCTGCGCGGCCACCGGTTACGACGCGATCTCCCTGCAACCCAACGCCGGTTCCCAGGGTGAGTACGCCGGCCTCTTGGCCATCCGTGCCTATCACCAGAGCCGTGGCGAAGAACGTCGCGACATCTGCCTGATCCCGTCGTCAGCCCACGGTACCAACCCTGCGACCGCCAACATGGCCGGCATGCGCGTGGTGGTCACCGCTTGCGATGCACGCGGCAACGTCGACATCGAAGACCTGCGCGCCAAGGCCATTGAGCACCGCGAGCACCTCGCAGCACTGATGATCACCTACCCCTCTACCCACGGCGTGTTCGAGGAAGGTATTCGCGAAATCTGCGGGATCATTCATGACAACGGCGGCCAGGTGTACATCGACGGCGCCAACATGAACGCCATGGTCGGCCTGTGCGCACCGGGCAAGTTCGGCGGCGATGTGTCCCACCTGAACCTGCACAAAACCTTCTGCATTCCCCACGGCGGTGGCGGCCCGGGCGTTGGCCCGATTGGCGTCAAGTCGCACCTCACGCCATTCCTGCCCGGCCACGCCGCCATGGAACGCAAGGAAGGCGCGGTGTGCGCTGCGCCGTTCGGCAGCGCGAGCATTCTGCCGATCACCTGGATGTACATCAGCATGATGGGCGGCGCCGGCCTCAAGCGTGCGTCGCAGTTGGCGATCCTGAATGCCAACTACATTTCCCGTCGCCTGGAAGAGCACTACCCGGTGCTGTACACCGGCAGCAATGGCCTGGTGGCCCACGAATGCATCCTGGACCTGCGCCCGTTGAAAGACAGCAGCGGCATCAGCGTGGACGACGTGGCCAAGCGCCTGATCGATTTTGGTTTCCATGCGCCGACCATGTCGTTCCCGGTGGCCGGCACCTTGATGATCGAGCCCACCGAAAGTGAATCCAAGGAAGAGCTGGACCGCTTCTGCGACGCCATGATCGCCATCCGCGAAGAGATCCGCGCGGTAGAAAACGGCACCCTCGACAAAGACGACAACCCCCTCAAGAACGCGCCGCACACGGCTGCGGAACTGGTGGGCGAATGGAGCCACCCATACAGCCGTGAACAAGCGGTGTACCCGGTGGCTTCATTGATCGAAGGCAAGTACTGGCCGCCGGTTGGCCGGGTCGACAACGTGTTTGGAGATCGCAACCTGGTGTGTGCGTGCCCTTCTATCGAGAGCTACGCCTGATCTGACGGGAGATACGCGGCCAGTGTGGGAGCTGGCTTGCCTGCGATAGCGGTGTATCAGCCGACAGTGATGTTGCCTGACCCACCGTTATCGCGGGCAAGCCCGGCTCCCACATTGACCGAGTCGGCTTTCAGAAAATAATAAGAAACCGGAGAACAACCATGTCCCTTAGCGTGTTCGACCTGTTCAAGATTGGCATCGGCCCCTCAAGTTCCCACACCGTCGGCCCGATGCGTGCCGCTGCTCGATTCGTCGAGGGGCTCAAGCGTGACAACCTGCTGGAGGCCACCACCGGCATCAAGGTGGAACTCTACGGATCACTGGGCGCCACCGGCAAAGGCCACGGCAGCGACAAGGCTGTGTTGCTGGGCCTGGAAGGCGAACACCCGGACACCGTGAATACCGAAACCGTGGCAGCACGCCTGGCGCAGATGCGCAGTGACGGGCGCCTCAACCTGCTCGGCGAACACAGCATTGCGTTCAACGAGAAAGAACACCTGGCGATGATTCGCAAGCCCCTTGCCTATCATCCCAACGGCATGATCTTTCGTGCCTTTGACGCCGCCGGCATCCAGACCCGCAGCCGCGAGTACTACTCGGTCGGTGGCGGTTTCGTGGTGGATGAAGACGCGGCGGGCGCCGACCGTATCGTCGAAGACGCTACCCCCCTGACCTTCCCGTTCAAACACGCCAAGGACTTGCTCGGCCACTGCACCACCTATGGCCTGTCTATCAGCCAGGTGATGCTGACCAATGAAAGTGCCTGGCGCCCGGAAGCCGAAACCCGCAGCGGTTTGTTGAAGATCTGGCAGGTCATGCAGGATTGCGTCGATGCCGGCTGTCGCAACGAAGGCATCTTGCCCGGAGGCTTGAAGGTCAAGCGCCGGGCAGCGGCCTTGCACAGGCAGTTGTGCAAGAACCCGGAGTCGGCGCTGCGCGACCCGCTGTCGGTGCTCGATTGGGTCAACCTGTATGCGCTGGCGGTCAACGAAGAAAACGCCAATGGCGGGCGCGTGGTCACCGCGCCCACCAACGGCGCGGCCGGGATCATTCCCGCCGTGCTGCATTACTACATGCGTTTTATCCCCGGCGCGAACGAAGACGGCGTAGTGCGCTTTTTGCTCACCGCGGCCGCCATCGGCATTTTGTACAAGGAAAACGCTTCGATCTCAGGCGCCGAAGTCGGTTGCCAGGGCGAAGTCGGCGTGGCCTGTTCCATGGCCGCAGGCGCACTCTGCGAAGTGCTGGGCGGCAGCGTGTCCCAAGTGGAAAACGCCGCCGAGATCGGCATGGAACACAACCTCGGCCTGACCTGCGACCCAATTGGCGGGCTGGTGCAGGTGCCGTGCATCGAGCGCAATGCCATGGGCTCGGTGAAGGCGATCAATGCGGTGCGCATGGCCCTGCGTGGCGACGGGCAGCACTTTGTGTCCCTCGACAAGGTCATCCGCACCATGCGCCAGACGGGCGCCGACATGAAAAGCAAATACAAGGAAACCGCCCGTGGCGGTTTGGCGGTCAACATTATCGAGTGCTGACGCCCACAAGCGCGTCGGCACGTTTTTCAGGAGTTGAATATGTCCACCGAAACCCTGTTGAAAACCCCATTGCATGCCCTGCACCTGGAACTGGGCGCACGCATGGTGCCCTTCGCCGGCTACGACATGCCGGTGCAGTATCCATTGGGCGTGATGAAGGAACACCTGCATACCCGTGAACAGGCCGGGTTGTTCGACGTCTCCCACATGGGCCAGATTCGTCTCACTGGCGCGAATGCCGCCAAGGCTCTGGAGACCCTGGTGCCCGTCGATATCATCGACCTGCCAGTAGGCATGCAGCGCTATGCGATGTTCACCAATGAGCAAGGCGGCATCCTCGACGACCTGATGGTCGCCAACCTGGGCAACGACGAATTGTTCCTGGTGGTCAACGCCGCCTGCAAGGACCAGGACCTGGCGCACCTGCGTACACATATCGGCGACCAATGCACCATCGAACCGCTGTTCGAAGAACGCGCCCTGCTGGCCCTGCAAGGCCCTGCGGCAGTGAAAGTATTGGCGCGCCTGGCCCCTGAAGTCACTCAGATGACCTTCATGCAATTCGCCACCCTGCGTTTGCTGGGCGTGGACTGCTACGTCAGCCGCTCCGGCTACACCGGTGAAGACGGTTTTGAAATCTCCGTGCCGGCCGCCAATGCCGAGAGCCTGGCCCGCAGCCTGCTGGCCGAAACCGAAGTGCAGGCGATCGGCCTGGGCGCTCGCGATTCGCTACGCCTGGAAGCCGGCTTGTGTTTGTACGGCCACGACATGAACACCGACACCACGCCAATCGAAGCCAGCCTGCTGTGGGCGATTTCCAAGGCTCGGCGTGCCGATGGCGCACGGGCCGGCGGCTTCCCTGGCGCCGACCGCATCTTCACTCAGCAGCAAACCGGTGTGGCGCGCAAACGCGTAGGCCTGCTGCCGCAGGAGCGTACCCCGGTGCGTGAAGGCGCTGAAATTGTCGATGCACAAGGTACGGTTATCGGCAGCGTCTGCAGCGGGGGCTTTGGTCCAACCTTGGGCGGCCCTCTGGCAATGGGTTACCTGGACAGCGCATTTGTCGCACTGGATACCGAAGTTTGCGCAATGGTACGTGGGAAAAAGGTGCCACTGCGTGTAAGTAAAATGCCATTTGTTCCGCAACGTTACTACCGTGGCTGATTGACTGTTTCTATAAGTAACGCGGTTGCGTTAACGTGCACTAAACTGTAACGCAACCGCCATAAAACAGTGCATTCACGATAGGCTTTTTATAGCTGAGGCCCTATAACAAGTGAATAGATCTATCGAATAAGCCAGTATCAGAACATTCAACAAAGTGTCATGAGCCCCAGTAAAATCAGGGCCTGCACAAGGGCTTGTTTTTTTCATATTAGTTGGCGTAGAGTTTGCCCACTGTGTTTGCATGGGTCGCTTGGAACCTGGACCTGGGCAGTAGCTCAAGTAGTTTGCTACAACCCGTTCGACGTCTCTTACTTTCCTGCAACCCAGCCCAGTACTCTTTCGTTTGAAAGGGGCTGTCATTAATTTTTAGCGTCAAAGGAAAGAAGAAAATGGCTGAGCGTCAGAGCGGTACCGTCAAGTGGTTCAACGACGAAAAAGGCTTTGGTTTTATCACTCCTGAAAGCGGCCCGGATCTGTTCGTGCATTTCCGCGCTATTCAGGGCAATGGCTTCAAGAGCCTGAAGGAAGGCCAGAAAGTGACTTTCGTCGCTGTGCAGGGCCAGAAAGGCATGCAGGCTGACGAAGTCCACGCAGAAGCCTGACCCTTACCTGCGACAAAAAGCCCCTGATATGACATCAGGGGCTTTTTTATGGGCGCCATTGCGTAAACTGCGTGCTTTCTCCAGAGAGCCCTGCCATGTCCAAACCCCTGTTGAGCCCCCAGGGCGAATTCCCCGCCGTTGGCCTGGGCCGCCGCCTGGCAGCGATGTTCTACGACTTTCTTTTATGTACCGCACTGCTGATCGTCACCGCTTTTATCTACAAGCTGGTGTGGATCGCCTTCGTGGGCGAAGCGAAGATGCGCACGCTCACCGAATCCGGCGCGCTGGACGGTGACCCGTTGCTGTCCACGATCCTGCTGTTCGTGCTCTTCGGGTTCTTCGCCAAGTTCTGGACTCATTCGGGGCAAACCCTGGGCATGCAGGTGTGGGGCGTGCGCGTGCAGAACGCCGACGGGTCGCGGATCAGCCTGTGGCAGGCACTGCTGCGTTTTGTGGTGTCGATTGCGTCATGGCTGTGCGTGGGGTTGGGATTTATCTGGTCGTTGTTCGATAAACACAAACGCAGCTGGCATGACATCTATTCGGATACGCAGTTGGTGCGGATCCCGAAGCAAAAGAAGTAACTCAAGCGCATCACAGATCAACTGTGGGAGCTGGCTTGCCTGCGATAGCGGTGTTGCAGTCAAAAACACCTGTGACTGTTACACCGCTATCGCAGGCAAGCCAGCTCCCA
The DNA here is from genome assembly GCF_024519715.1 of Pseudomonas sp. Pse35. Lineage (NCBI taxonomy): Bacteria > Pseudomonadati > Pseudomonadota > Gammaproteobacteria > Pseudomonadales > Pseudomonadaceae > Pseudomonas > Pseudomonas sp. Pse35. Next base: position 27,663 of record NZ_JALJRP010000016.1, read on the forward strand.
CATTTTGATTTGTGTTCAGGCGTTGCCGGCCAGTTTCAATCGTGCTGCCTGGGTAAAGTCGAGCATGCGCTTGAGCGGTCGTACCGCCTGCGGAATCACCGCCGGCTCCACGAAGATCTCATTACTGCCCTCACGCAAACACTGCAACGTACGCTCCAGTGTGTTCATTGCCATCCACGGGCAGTGCGCGCAACTGCGACAGGCTGCACCGTTACCGGCGGTAGGCGCTTCGACAAAGACTTTGTCCGGGCACAACTGCTGCATCTTGTAGAAGATGCCGCGGTCGGTCGCGACGATAAAGGTCTTGTTCGGCAAGCGTTGCGCCGCAGCGATCAGTTGGCTGGTGGAACCCACCGCGTCAGCCAATTCGATCACCGAAGTCGGTGACTCCGGGTGCACCAGGATTGCCGCATCCGGGTACAACGCCTTCATGTCTTCGAGCTGCTTGGACTTGAATTCTTCGTGGACGATGCAGGCACCGTCCCACAGCAGCATATCGGCACCGGTCTGGCGCTGGATGTAGGTGCCCAGGTGTTTGTCCGGGCCCCAGATAATGGTCTCGCCGTTGTCCATCAGGCTTTCGACAATTTCCAGCGCGCAGCTGGAAGTCACCACCCAATCCGCCCGAGCTTTGACCGCCGCCGAGGTGTTGGCATAGACCACCACGGTGCGCTCGGGGTGCTGATCGCAGAACGCGGAAAACTCATCCACCGGGCAACCCAGGTCCAGGGAGCACGTGGCTTCCAGGGTAGGCATCAGGATGCGTTTTTCAGGCGTAAGGATCTTGGCGGTCTCGCCCATGAAGCGCACGCCAGCCACCAATACGGTTTTGGCCGGGTGAGCGGCACCAAAGCGCGCCATCTCCAGGGAGTCGGAAACACAACCACCGGTTTCTTCGGCCAGGGCCTGAATCACCGGGTCGCAATAAAAGTGGGCAACCAGCACCGCGTCCTGAGCCTTGAGCTCGGCGGCAATGGCGGTTCGCAGGCTCGCCTCTTCGGCAGCGCTGAGAACCTTGGGCTGCTTGGCGTCGAGGTGAGCTTGAACCAGTAGGCGTTCGGAAATGTGCGTCATGTTCGCAAGACCTGCAGGCGCAGTAGCGCGAAAGTCGAGTGTACCACCGGCTCAGGAGCCCTTCGGGCGCCGCCGGACGAAGTGTTTTTGTTCATCAAGCACGGGTACAGCTTAAAGCTGCGCAAGGCTACAGAATATCCAATGGATTCAAAAGCCTAATCTGGCAACCGGGCAAGGTACTCAGTTCCTCGCCGCGGCACGCCGATTAGGTGAAGCCCAGACAACAATCAAAACCGCGCCGCCCCCTCCCGCCTCCTGAAAAATCAGGATTTTTGGGCTGGGACGCCCATTCGCGCACTGAATTTGTGCATTTGAGCACTGCATCACACGATTTTTCTTACAGAATGTGCAATAAATCCTACGGCGATGTAACAAACCGTTCAGCACTCACTCAAGTGGGGCAAGTCTGCGCTGAGTTCAAGGTTTAGCTCGTGCGGTGTGGATCGTGTGTATTTCTACGTTAAGGATGTCGAGTGCCAAATCAGCTCTCAACCGGACACTTGAGTTGTACCCGGAACCTGGGCATTGCCCTGCTCTGCCTGTGGGCGCTGCCCGTGGCTGGCGCCGAGGCGCCGCAGCCAGGCCAGGAAGCCCTGCGCTTGCAACAGCAACAGCAACGCGACCTGCAGCAATTACAATTGGAGCAGCGCCAACGTCAGATGCAACGTGGCAGTTTCGGTACGCCAGCGGCCACACCGGCCTTGCCAACAGACATCGCCAAGGACGAACGCTGCTGGCCCTTGAGCGGTACGCGCCTGGCCGGGGTCACGCTGTTCAGCCGTGCCGAGTTGGACAAACACATCGAGCCCTACGTGGCGCCTTGCATGGGCGTCACCCAGATCAACCGCCTGCTGGCCGAGGTTACGCGGCTGTATGTCGAGGCCGGTTATATCGCCAGCCGCCCCTACCTGATCAGCGCGCCCGCCGCCGGGCAACCGCTGGATATTCACGTCGAAGAAGGCTACCTGGAGGCCATCGAACTGGCCGACCAGAGCCTGCCGGTGTCATTGGGTGGGGCATTCCCCGGGATGCTCGGCAAGCCACTGAACCTGCGAGATCTGGAGCAGGGCCTGGACCAGCTCAACCGCCTGCGCTCGGTGGACCTCACGGCCGACATCGCCCCAGGCAGCACCGCGGGCGCGTCGCGCATCATCCTGCGCTCGCGCAGCAGTGCCTCGCGCTGGGCCCTGGGCCTGGGGGTGGATAACCTCGGCAGCGCCGGCACCGGGCGTGATCGCAATGCGATCAACTTGAGCCTGGACAGCCCGCTGCAAATCAACGACTCGCTCAACCTGAGCTTCAGCGACACGCTCAACCATGGGCCGCGCTACAGCCGCAGCCACAGCCTGTTCTACTCGATCCCCTACGGTTACTGGACCTACAGCCTGTTCGCCAGCCATGCCGAATACCGCTCGCCGTTCAAACTCAGCCGCACCACGTTTTACAACAGTGGCCGCACCGATCAGGTCAGCCTGCGTAGCGACCGTGTGTTGTGGCGCGACCAGGGCCACCAACTCAGCGCCAACCTGCAACTGGCCTACAAAGACGTCGACAGCTACCTACAGAAGGTACACCTGGACATCCAAAGCCCCACGCTGACCGTAGCCGAAGCGGGCATGAACCTGTTCTGGCTCAACAGCGCGGTGTGGAACCTGGACGTCAATTACGCCCAGGGCCTGACCTAGTTCGGCGCCGATCGCGATGCCGACCAGGTGCAGAAAAACCGGCCCAAGGCGCAGTTTCAAAAGTACCGCGCCAACCTCACCCAATGGCGCAACGGCCAATGGGCAGCGCAGCCATGGCAGTGGCAGAGCCAGTTGTCGGTGCAGTACAGCCCGGATGCGTTGCCCGCCATCGAACAGTTGCTGATCACCGACGACTCGGCCGTGCGCGGCTACCGCGAAAACAGTAGTTCCGGTGCCATTGGCGCGGTCTGGCGCAACACCTTGCGCCTGCCGCTCAACACTGACTTGCCGGTGAAGCTCACCCCGCGCCTGGGCCTGGACAACGGCTGGGTCAAGCACGAACACGGCGCCCAGAGCCAACGCCTGAGCGGCGCCAGCGCGGGGCTCAACCTGAGCTGGAAGAACGTACAGCTCGACATCGACTACCAACGCAACCTCAACACCCCCACAGGTTTTCGCCAGGAGCCGGAGGTCTGGCTGACGCGCCTTAGCTTGCAGATATGAGTGTGCACCGATGAGCCAATACCTGTTTTTAGCCTGAGTCACCGCCGTACCTGACCACCCCAGCAGCGTTGCAACGAACAACGCGCGTCGTGGATCAGCCAACACAGAGCGAGATTATTTATGCCGACTACTTCACATAGCTTCCACCTTTCACCCCAGGGCAAACTGCGCTGGGCCATCGCTAGTCTCTTCCTGCTGCCGCAGCTCGCGCTCGCCGCAGGCTTGACCGTCGTCGAAGGCCCTGGCGGTACGCCGCAGCTGCAAAACCAGGGCGGCGTCCCCATCGTCAACATCGTCGCGCCGAACGCCGGTGGCCTGTCCCATAACCAGTTCCTGGATTACAACGTCGACCGCCAGGGCCTGGTGTTGAACAACGCCTTGCAAGCTGGCCAGTCCCAACTTGCCGGGCAACTGGCGGCCAACCCGCAGTTCCAGGGCCAGGCGGCGAGCGTGATCCTCAACGAAGTGATCAGCCGCAACGCCTCGACCCTCAACGGCGCCCAGGAGATTTTCGGCCAGGCGGCCGATTACGTGCTGGCCAACCCTAACGGTATTTCGGTGAATGGCGGCAGTTTCATCAACACGCCCAATGCCAACCTGGTGGTGGGCCGCCCTGAACTCAACGACGGCAAGCTGCAAGCCTTGAGCACCCGCGATGCCAACGGCCAACTGACAGTGCAAGGCCAGGGCCTGCACAACCGCGAAGGGTCCATCAACCTGATCGCGCCGCGCATCGACAGCGAAGGTCGCCTCAGTGCCCGCGATCAATTGAACCTCACCGTCGGCAGCAACCAGGTCGATTTCGCCAGCGGGCAGGTACGCCAGGTGGACCCGGCCAGCAAGACCCAGGACCAACGCATCGACGCGCGCCTGTTCGGCGCCATGCAGGCCGGGCGCATCAACATCATCAGCACCGCCGAAGGCGCCGGTGTACGCGTGGGCGGCGTGCAGGTGCAAGGCACTGACGGGGTGAAGATCAGTTCGGCCGGCGACCTTGATATCAGCGGCCAGGTGCGCGCCGACAGCCTCGACGCCACTCGCGCTGACGTGCACAGCCGCCAGGGCGATATCGACTTGCACAGCGCCAAGGACCTGAACCTGGCCGCCACCGACGTCAGCGGGCGCAACGTCAAACTCGACGCCAGCCGCAACCTGACCCTCAGCAGCCTGGAAAGCCGCAAGCTCCAGGAAAAGCGTGAACAGTGGAACAACAGCAACTTCCTGTTCACCTACGAAACCTACGACCGCACCACCACCGACAAAGACTCGCGCCAGCACGGCAACAAGGTTGTGGCGCAACAGGATGCGGCGCTGTCTTCCGGTGCCAACACCGAGATCAAAGCCAGCCATGTGGAAGCGGGCAACACTCTGCGCGTCGACAGCGGTGCCAACCTGCACGTTAACGCCGCCACCGAAACCCATGAAACCCGCGACCAGGGCAACCATCGCAAGCACCTGTGGAAAGCCAACTGGGATAAATCCAGCAGCGAACAACGCAGCATCACCAGCAGCCTCAAGGCCGGAAAGACACTGGAGCTGACCAGCCAACAGAAGCTGCAATTGCAAGGCGCCGAGCTGAAAACCCCCGGCGATATCCAACTGGCCGCCCGGCACGTGGAAATCGCCAGCGCCAGCCGTACCCAGAGCAGCAGCGACAATGCCTACTCCGGCGACCTCACCGGTGGCAGCTTCTTCGGCAAGCAAGGCGACGGTAACCAGGGCAAGACGTCGAACACTGGTAGCAAGGTCAACGCCGACGGCAAGCTGATCGTCAAGGCCGACGACGTGCGCATCAGCGGCAGCCAGGCCCGAGGCGGCAAACAGGCCAGCGTCATCAGCGACAAAGGCTCGCTGGTGATCGACGGCGTCCAGGACACCTCCCACGACAACCGCTACAGCAATGACAGCAAGTTCTTCGGTATCTCCAAGGACGAAAGCCGCAAGAACCTCAAGGACAGCACCGTGGTTGCCAGCAACCTGCGCTCGGACAGCAACCTCAAGCTGCAAAGTGCCAAGGACATCACCGTCAGTGGCTCCCAGGTGTCCGCCGCGGGTGAACTGCAAGCGGATGCCAAGGGCGATATCAAGGTCGTTGCCGCCGAGAACACCACCCACGACACCACTCGCACCCATAGCCGTGGCTTCGATGGCTACGCCAAGGAAACCGAGGGTGTCAGCCGCCAGTACCGTGCGGGCCTGAGTTATGAAGACCAGCAGCAAACCCGCCAGACCGACACCACGCAACAACAGGCTTCCAGCCTTAAAGGCGCCAGTGTGGCGGTTAACGCCGCAGGCGATGTCAGCATCACCGGGTCCAACCTCCAGGCCACCGAAGGCGATGCCAGCCTGAGCGGCAAAAACGTCGAGCTGTTGGCCGCCCACGACAAGCGCACCGAAGCCGTCGACAAAACCGCCACCGGCGGCAGTTTCTACTACACCGGCGGCATTGATCGGGCAGGCAGTGGCGCTCAGTTCAGCCACCAAAGCAGCCAAGACACCGCTGAAAAAACCACTGCGCAAACCAGCACCGTGGCCGCGGCCGGCAAGCTGACCATCAACGCTGGCAACACCTTCACCAGCGAGGGTGCACAGGCCAAGGCCGGCGCCGGGCTGCAGGTCAACGCTGGCCAGATCGACAACCAAGCCGCCCATTCCACCGAGACCAGCACCCACAAGGAAAACGGCTGGACCGCCGATGTCGGCGCCAATGTGGAATACAAAGGCATTACCCGCCCGATCGAAAAAGCCGTCGAGGGCGTGGCCCAGGCCAAGTTCCATCAGCCCGGTTTGCTGGATGCATTCGAGCAACCCAATGTCGGCCTGGATGTGGAAGTCGGGCACACGAACAAAACCGGCACAACGCAGGGCAGCACCGCAGTGGTCAGCCAGTTCAGTGGCGCCACGGTGCAGGTCAATGCGGCCGGCACCTTGCAGGACGAGGGCACCCAGTACCGCGCCACCGAGGGCGGGCTGAACATCAAGGCGGGCGAGCACGTTGCTACCGCAGCGGCCAACACCCACAGCAGCAGCGAGCAAGGCGTGGACGCCAAGGCTGGCGTGCGAGTCTATACCACCACCGGTGAAGACCTGAATGTGCGCGGCAGTGGCCTGGGCGGCAGCAGCGATGTGCGCGAGTCCAGCAGCACGGCGGTAGTCGGCAGCTATGTGGCCAGCCAAGGCGTGAGCATCGAAGCCAAGGGCGATGCTCGTTATGAAGGCAGCCAGTTCGACGGCGGCCAGGCCGGGGTCAACCTCAAGACCGACGGTGAGCTGGCGCTCAACCAGGCCACCAACACCCAGAGCAAAAACAGCAGCACGCTGCGCGGCAACGGCTCACTGACGGTGGGCACCGCGCCCGGCGCCAATGGCAGCAACGTCAACCTCGGTGCCGGCGTGCAGTTGGATAACAAGCGCCTGGACACCCAGGACAGCCAGGCCCAGGTCGCGACCATCCAGGGCAGCGGCCCCGTCAAGCTCAGCAGCGGCGCTGACATGACCCTGCAAGGCACGCAGATCGGCAGTACGGGCGCGAAGGCTGGCGATATCAGCCTCAATGCCGGCGGCAAGCTAAACCTGCAAACCGCCACCGATAGCCACGTCAGCAACGGCAGTAACCTGGGCGGTGGCCTGACCCTCGGTGCCGGCAAGACCAGCAGCGCCGAAAGCAGCAGCAAGACCGGCAGCCTCAGCGCCAACTTCAACATTGGCAAAGTAGCGGAAAACGACCAGAGCGCCGTCGTCGGGCAGTTGCACAGCAGCGGCAAGGTCAGCCTCGCCAGCGGCGCTGATGCAACCGATGCCATCCACTTGCAGGGCACTCAGGTCAGCGCAGCCAGCGTTAGCCTGGATGCGCAAAACGGAGGCATCCTGCAAGAGTCTGCGCAATCGAACCAGGCCCGTGGCAACTGGGGCGTCACCCTGGGCGCAGGGGGCAGCGTCGGCCAAACCACCCTGGCCGACGCCGGTGAACATGAGACACCCAAGACCCAGCGCGGCATCAATGCGCGGGCCAAGGTCGATGTGGATTACTTGCAAGGCACCACGCAGCACAACAGCGTGATCACAGCGGGTGACGTCACCCTCAACAGTGCCGGCGATACCCATCTGGCCGGAGCGCGTATCGACGCCAACAAGGTACATGGCACGGTGGGCGGCGACCTCGTCGTCGAAAGCCGCAAGGACCAGGTCAACAGCACCCAGGTGAATGTCGACGCCAGGCTGGATGTCGAGAAAAACCAGCCGGGGGTGGTGGATAAGCTGGCCAAAGCCAGCGGCCCATTGAAGGACAAGGTACAAGCCAAGGCTGAAGGCGCGTTCGACAAGCATCGCGACAAGCTGGAGAACGTCGTCGACAAAGGCACCGGGCACCTGGCTTCGGCCAAGGACAGCGTGGTCAACAGCGTGGTCAATGCCAAGGAACGCTTGGGCGAAAAACTCACTCGCAGTGGCAGCTACGATGTGAACCAGGAACCCCGTGGCGCCTTCGGTACCCGCGTGGACAAGGCCAAGGCATACCTGGCAGACAAGACCGATGCCCTGGGCACGCGCTTGTCTGGCTTCAAGGATAAGGTCTGGCCAAAAACCAGCGACAGCTACACCGTCAGTGGCAAAGACACCACCGGCAGCAAGGTGGCCAATACCGCCGAAAGCGTGTTGTTCGGCGACAAGAGCGGCAACACCAGCTACACCCCGACTCTGTATCTGGATGTCAGCCATGTGGCCAAGGACAGCGTCACCCAGGCGTCAGGCATTCGCGCGAGCCACGGCGTCAACCTGCAGGTCAAGGGTGATACCCAGCTTACGGGCGCGCGGATCAGTGCGCCCAATGGCAAGGTTGAGCTGGGTGGCTCCAAGGTGACGGCAACCACACTGGCCGGCAGCGACTACCGCGCCGATGTCGGGCTGAACGTTTCGAAGTCACCGGTCAACCTGGCCCTGGGTGCCAAGAACGAACTGACCCAGAAACACGACGACGCCACACGCAATGACCAAGCCTTCAACCTGGGCCCGCTGCGAGCGGGTGGGCACAGTGAAAGCCAGGCCTTGCAGGCGGGGATTGATCAGGCCATCAACTAACGCTTAAAACAGCAGAACGCTTCTGTGGCGAGGGAGCTTGCTCCCGCTGGACTGCGCAGCAGTCCTATTCTCAGGGTCGCTTCGCGCCCCAACGGGAGCAAGCTCCCTCGCCACGGAATCAGCCACTGCCTGCTCTTCCTATGTCAGTTGAAGAGCGCCTGTACGTTCTTCATCGCGTCATCGGCAAAGCCTTGCAGGAAAGCTTCGAACGCCGGTACGTCTTCCTTGCCGCCCGTGTAGGGCTGGCCAATGATGGTCCAGGTCGCCAGGCTCTGGTTCGGGCCTTGTGGCACCACCTCCATCAGCGCCCACAGGTTACCGATGTTCAGCGAGGTGTAGATCAGCGACCAGGTCATGGTCATGGCTTGATCGTCATGGCTGTTGAGTTGCTCAATCACGACATTGCCGTCCTTGAACAGCTTCTTGCGTACCGAGCGCACGCCCTCGCCCGTCATCTCGATATGGGACAAGGCCGGAATAAACTTCGTGAAACCGGCGAAATCTCCGACGACATTCCACACACTGCGAGCATCGCCATTCACGCTGACGCTGGCGACGACAGGGTTGCCGACTGGATTACGGACCAGGGTATCGGGTTCAAAATGTTGCATGGGTAAGCTCCTTTTTTTGCTCAGATGAAATCGATTTGCTTGAGGTAGTCACAGCCTTTTTGCAGCAACTCACTGTTCTTGGCTGGGTAGTCTTCGCCCATGCTCTGGATGCCTGAGAGTGCATTGCGGTACTCGATCATCGAGATATCGCCAATGTCTTCTTCAAACCCATTGAGGTAAAAACCGACCACGCCGAACAACGCGTTATCACTGTCGATGGCCGACAGGCGTTGCTGCCATTGTGTCACCGGGACCATCTGGAAATCGTGACCGGCCGCGCGGAACGCCTCCAGATAGTGAGCCCATGTCAAAGGCAGCGGGTTGTGCAAGTTGAACACCGCTTTGGTGCGGTTATGACGGCTGGCGTGAAACGCAATGAAGCGTGCGAGGAAGTCCACCGGCATCAGGTCGAAGTTGAGCGCCAGTTCGGGCACTTGCTTAAGCTGCAAAGAGCCTTTGAGCATCAGCATCAAACGGTTCTGATGAGGCTGGCACACACCGGTTCGCGTATTGAACGCGATGTTTCCAGGGCGATAGAGATTGACCCACACCCCCGACTCACTGGCGTTCCACAAGATGCGCTCAGCCACCCATTTGGAGAGGTTGTAACCATTGCGGATGTAGATGGGCGGCGTGAAGGCAGGCGGTTCTTCCAATACCCGGCCCTGCTCGTCCACCGTGCTGGAGGCCGACAGGGTGGAAATGAAGTTGAAAATTTTCTTGCTGCGCCCTTCACACAATTGCAGGCATTCCAGCACCGGCGTGACGTTGTCCTTGACCAGCGACTCGTAGTCGAGCACGTGGTTGACGTTGGCCGCGTTGTAGATCAACACGCCGTATTCACGATCCAGCCATTCATAGTCCTGCTCGGACAACCCCAGGCGCGGCTTGCTGATATCCGCCGCCAGGACCTTGACCCGGCTCAGGTCCAGATGTTCAAGGCGGTTCTGGATCAGCGCATCCTCGAAGCGCTCTTGCGCGCTCATGCCGCCGGACTCGCGCACCAGGCACGCCACTTCGGTGCTGCCCAGTTCCAGCAGGGCCTCGACGATATGCACACCCAGGAACCCGTTGGAGCCGGTCACGATGACTTTATGTACGTTGCCCAATCGACTGATGGGCAGTACCTCCAGCTCAGGCCGAATCATGGCGTCTTGCAGCGCCTGCGGACTGACCGTAGCAGTGGCCTCGACGTCCTGCTCGATCAGGTTGGCGAGGTTGACCAAGGTGGGTTGCTCAATAAAACGGTTGATCGAGACTCCTTTGCCGAACGCCTCGCGAATCCCCATGAGCATCTGCGACAACAGGATCGAATGGCCACCCAGATTGAAGAAACTGTCATCTACGGAAATGTCCGGCCCAGGCAAGTCGAGCAGCCTGGACCACAGCTCCAGCAACTGCGCCTGGGTGGCGTTCTGGGGCGCCAGGCGCGGCCCTTGCGTCTTGTAGTTGACCGGCAGGTCTCTCAAGGCCTTGCGGTCGACCTTGCCATTGGCCGTGGCCGGCAACCGGTCCAGCAGGCAATAGGCGCTGGGGCGCATGTAGTCGGGCAAATGCTTGAGCGCATAGGCCTGCAACTGCTCGCTGGCCGCCTGGCCCTCGCCCTCTTGGGGCTGGGAGAAAAACGCCAGGATGCGGCGCTGGTGATCGATGACCACCGCCAGTTGCCGGAACAACTGGCTCGATTGCAGCAGGTGTTCGATCTCTTCCGGCTCCACCCGAAAACCGCGGATCTTCACCTGGTTATCCAGGCGCCCGATGATCTGGATGCCCTCCTCGGTCCAACGCGCCAGGTCACCGGTACGGTAGAGGCGCACCCACTGGCCATCGGGCAACTCGTGCAGCCGATAGCGTTCGGCCGTCATTTGCAAGGCGCCCAGGTAACCGGCGCCCACCCCTGGCCCGGCGATGTGGATTTCACCGCTGTCATTTTCGCCTACCGGTTGGCCGTGCTCATCCAGCAGGTAAATCGCGGTATTGGCAATCGGTACGCCCAGGTTGCGATTGTTGTCCCCCCGTTGGAAGGTACGGCAGGTGGCGAGCACCGTGGTCTCGGTGGGGCCATAGATGTTGTGCAGTGCACAATGGCCAACCAGTTGTTCGATCACGTGGGGTTCGCACACATCGCCGCCCGTCACCAAGTGCTGCATGCCGTACAGCGATTCAAGCTGGATGATGCTGAGCAAAGCCGGCGGCAAAAAGGCGTGGGTGACCTGCTCCTGTTGGATCAACTCAGCAAGCGCCACCGGGTCGCGGCGCTGGTCTTCGGTGGGCACGATCAACTCGCCACCCTGGATCAGCGTCGGGAAGATATCCAGCAGCGATGCATCGAAATTGATGGTCGAGAACTGCAGGGCGCGGCTATGGCGGTCCAGTTCCACGTAACGGGCATACCACGCACAGAAGTGGCTCAAGTTGTCGACTGTGAGCAACACGCCTTTGGGTTGGCCGGTGGTACCGGACGTGTAGATCGCCACACAGGGTGCCGAACCATCCAGCGCTACGCGCAACAGGCTCTGATCCGGGGCCAGGGCGACACGGCTGTAGCCCTTGGCGCCGTGGTGGAAGAAGTCCAGATGGCCAATATCCAGGGTAGCCAGGCCCGGTAGCGGGTTGTCTGCCTCGGTGTCCTGGATCAGCAGGCTGGCACCGGCATGCTTGAGGATGGCTGCACGGCGTTCGACAGGATGGTTCGGGTCCAACGGCAGGTACACCGCACCGCAACCAATCACCGCCAGGATCGCTGCATAGAGCGCAGTGCCTTTGGGCAACGAGATGCCGACCACCGTCAACCCTGGGGTCGAGGTTTCAAGCAAGGGTTGCAAGCGTTCCTGGATCGCAACGCTATAAGCGTGCAGTTGCGCATAGGACATACCCCGCCCTTGCACTTTCAGGGCGTTGCGCTCGGCGTTGGCCAACAGGCTATCGGCCAAGCGCTGCACAAAGGGGCGCCTGGCCTCCTCCAGAATGCCGGTATTAGCGCTCGCATTGTGGCGATGACGCCAGGCCAGGCCATCCAACAGGGTCAGGCTCGACAAGCGATCAATCGCCTGCACCGGCTCACGGGGCGCCTCAAGATAGTCAGCACTGCGTGAGAAACGCCCGATGTGCACACTGGCCATCTCTACCACTTGCGCTATCGCTTCACGTGCCCGGTCGGCACCGTTGCCGGCGAGGGAGGCGCTGACTTCACGACGCCCCAGCAGCATCCAATCGCCATCGCCAGGACGCCACAGGCAGTCCACCCGCAGTGGCGCGAGAACATCACTGTCATCGTCAGCCTGCGCCCGCAAAGATAGGCGATGACACGACGGATAGTGCGGGAGTCGCGCCGTGCTGGCGTCGTCTATCAGCACGTCCGGCGCCGATAACTGGCAAAGCTCAATGGCGTTATCGCTGGTCAACAAGCGGGCGGTGTGCCCCATCTGTTCCAACTCTTGCGTAAGGCAGGCGAGCGCATGGCTGCGCCCGCACAAAACGATATCAAGATGTCTCATCGAAGTTGTCCTCTAGCGCAGATAATCGGCGAGCGCTTCCTGCATGCAGGGAGCGTCGAGCAGGCCGCTGTGTTTGAAGAATCGGACGATGTTGCCTACCAGCGGGTGAGACGGCGTGATCGGAAAACTCATGCCTTCGACCTCTTCACGCAACGCCGCCTTGACGCTGGGGTTCACCGGCAGTTGCTCGATCAGCGCGAAATCAAACCCCTGCTGGATCTCGTTGGTCAGGTACTCACCCAGGAACACCGGCATGATCGAGGCCAGCACACGTTTGTCCTCTTCGCTCGCGGTATTCCAGTAAATGCGCGTCAACTTGGCCCAAAAGCCCGAATGTCGACCCTCATCCGCCAAGTGGTCGGCCATCAACCCCTTGACCGATGCCTTGACCGAGTCGTCGCGGGCAAACGCGGCAACATCGTTGGTCAGGGTGTTTTCCGCAATGGCCACGCAGATCAGCTCGACAGCAGCCTTGAGGTGCGCGGGCGCCATGGCCAATGCCTTGGGGATAGAACGGCTGAGCTCGATTTCCGCTGGCAAGGTGATGGGTTCGATGCCCGTCAACTCGATGGTCTGTTGCATGTAGTCCATCGCCACTAGCGCGTGATAGTCCTCATCGACGACCACGGTCATCGCGTCGTAACGGCACGCAAACGGAAAGCGGATAGCGAAGTTATCTTTCGCAATGCTCCTGGCGGTCTTGTCGACAATTTCGGTTTCGAAAATCACCACATCATTAATGAACTTATACAAGCTCTGAACGAGAACAAAATGCTGTAAGTGACTACACTTCTGCATAAAGGTAGCGCTCATGACCAATGGTTGACGACTGGTCGGAAATATTAACTTTTCGTCATCTTCCAAGCGTCGTCTCGGGCGCGTCCGAATGGTCGCCCTTTCCTCCCACGACTCGGAAAACGATTGATATGCTTCAGCTCTCATGACTACTTCCTTTATTCATGATACTCAGTAGTAGTGCACTTCAAACAACAGGCATCCGTCTTTCGAATTAAACGGCCCGTGCTCCGTGTGTGCGGCCCTGAAGAAGTAACTACCGTCGCGGTAAGTTTTCTCCGGGCGCCCCTCACTGGCCTGCTCTGTCTGGTCGCCGTCAATCAAATACACTTCTTCGTGATAATCATGGGTATAGATTTCACGGGTGCCGCCCCCAGGGTGAAAACGTACCAGACGTGTACGCACTCCAGTTTTCGTAACAGGGTCCAATGTGTCTTTGAAGACGGTCAGCGTGATACCGCGTTCAGAGGTCACCTCAAACCATTGGGCCTGGTCGGCCTCGATCACTTCGAAGTTCATGCCACGCACTCACTGACCGTTTCGCCCATGGCCACGCGCAGGTTGTCCCACAACGCCAGGCGGCTTTGTACCGCCGCGATAGCCGATACGTAGACCTCTTCCTGACGCTGCGCATCGCCATTGACCAGGCGCGCCAACAGGCTTTCTGCCGCCGGGCCGTGGTCTTCCGAGTCGACTTCGATGTGGCGCTGCAGGTAATAGCGAAAGGTTGGCGCGTCGTCTGCGGTGATATCCCAATCGTCCAGAATGCGCTGGAACATCTGCGGGATGACACTTTCACGGCCATGCAAAAACGCAGCAGCCACACTGTGGGTGGAAGCGTTGATGGCGGTTTCGATGGTGTCAGTGACGAAAGCCGACGCTGCCAGGCCTGCACCGCAACGGCTCAAGGCCGTTTTCAGATCGACGCCTTCGCGCATCAGTTTGACAAAGTGTTCGATCTTGTCGGTGCTGGCGCCGACTTCGCGCATGGCATGCAGGTAGAGTTCGAAGTGGCTGTAGTGACCGCCTTGCAAGTTCTGGTCGGACTCTTCGCCCAGGATGATTTCGTTGATCAGGTGCGCGGCCGCCGGGTCCACGGGAGGCAGCCAAGGCAGGCGAGTACAGGTGAGGTCCTGTTGCAGGCGCTTGGCCAGGGACATGAAATCCCACACCGCAAACACATGGGTTTCCATAAAGGCGCGCAGGACCGGCAGCGAATTGATTTCAGCAAAGATCCGATGATTGCCCAGCTCTACTTTCTTGGCGTTCAACAGCGTCTTTTTATCTTCCATGTTGCGCTCCTTATCAGGCTTTAGTTAACGCTGACCACTCGAGAGATACCCGCTTACCTTTTTTCAGGCATAAGCAGGCCTGCCTCGCCGTTCTTGGCCAGTGCTAGAGTCTTATTCAATTAAGTTGTACGGTTATGCTTCCGTGACCCGAAGGTCAGCCGTCGAAGCAAGACGAAACTTAGAGGAAGTTCATGATGATCAGCAAGTGTTTTTTGGAAAATTAATACAATTTATTTCCAAGTTGTAAAACCCACAAAAACAGAAGCCCGACCGAAGTTAATAAAATCAACTTCGCCAGGCAATAGTTAGCTAACACCCCTCAAGGGAGTGCAAACAAACTGTATGGAATTGCTAAGTTAGCAATTAACTAGTCTATGAACGCGGCCATTCGCCTTTTTACCATTCAAGTTCCCTCTTACCGCTGATAAGCGCCCGCGTATTACCTGCGGGCAGTAATGAGTTCAGTTCTTTGCTGATTGGCGCAATGCCAGGGCCGCGACCCCGCACAAGATCAAAGCAATACAGGACACATAGAACGCATCGCTGTAGGCCATCAGGTACGCCTCACGACGCACGGTGTGGATCAAGCCCTCAAGGACCTGCTGTTGAGCGGGTAATAGCTGGTTGAAGATAAAAGCCTCGCTGTCGGCCATGCTGGCGCGCAGGCGCTCCTGAAAGGCCGGGGAAAACAGGGTGATCGACTCCCCTACCCGCTCAGAGTGAAAGCGCTCGCGCATGGCCACGATCTGCGTCAGGCCCGCCGTGCCCACGGCACCACCCAAGTTACGCAGCATGGAAAACAAGGCCGAGGCCGAGCCGGCTTCATCTTTGGCCAGGCCAGACACCGCCAGCACGGAAAGCGCCACCATGATCAGCGGCTGCCCGATGCCCCGTACCACGGTGGACGGAATAATCACGTTGGCGGCGCTGTCCACGTCCAGGTGCGCGCCGAGATAGCACCCCAGGGCCATGATGAAAAAGCCACTGGCAACCATCAGTTTCGGGTTGAGCCACTTCATCAAGCGCGGCATGAACGGCGCCAGTACCAGTTGCACCATGCCGTAGGCGATCAGGCTGATGCCAATCTCCCGGGCGTTGTAGCCCTGCAACTGAGACAGGTAATTGGGCACCAGGAACACCAGGCCGAAGGTGGCCGCGCCAAAGATGAACATCGCTGCGCTGGCCACGCCGAAGTTGTAGCTCTTGAGCAGGCGCAGGTTGATGAAGGAGCGACTGCCATACAACTGCGACAGCACGAAGTACACCAAGGCAACGCCGGCAATCAGTGACATCCATACAATGAAATCGGAGCCGAACCAGTCCTTGCGGCCACCTTCTTCCAGCACGATCTGCAAGCCACCCAGGCCGACGATCATGGCGATGATCCCGCCCCAGTCGCCGCGCTTGAGCAGGCTCAACTGCATGGGCTTGGCATCGATCGACCATGCCACCGCCAACAGCAAGAGAATGCCGGGGGCCAGTTGCAGGTAGAAGATCCAGCGCCAGGAATAGGCATCGGTCAGCCAGCCGCCAATGGACGGCCCGGCGGCCTGGGCGACGCTGTTGGACAACGCGAACAGCGCCATGCCCATCGCGATCTTGCTGGGCGGCAGTTCAGTGATGATCAGCTGGAATGACAAGGGAATCAGCACTGCGCCGGCAGCGCCCTGGATTACCCGAATGATGATCATCACTTCCAGGTTGGGCGCCCAGGAGCAGGCAATGGACGCCACCAAAAATACAAACGAGCCCACGAGCATCACACGTCGCAGAGAGAACACCTGCACCAACCAGGCGGTCAGCGGGATCATCACGATTTCCGCGACCAGGTAGGCGGTGGAAATCCACGAGCCTTCCTCGAACGTCGCGCCCAGGGAGCCTTCGATCTCCGGCAGCGCGGCGCTGGTCACGTGCACGTTCATGCCGGCCATGAAACAGCCGAACAGCCCCCCGATCACCGCCACCCAGGCGCGAAAGGAGACGCTCTTTTCAGCCGCTTCAGTCATGTGCAGCGCCCTGCTCAGCTGGGCGGGTGTCCACCGTGGTGATCACCGACATGCCCGGCAGGATGGGCCCGCCTTCGTCATGCTCATCAATGACGATCTTGACTGGAAAGCGTTGCACGATCTTGGTGAAGTTGCCGGTAGCGTTGTCCGACGGCAACAGTGCGAACACCGCCCCGGAGCCTGGCGAGAAGCTCACCACATGGCCTTTGAGCTTGCGCCCCGAATAACTGTCGACGCTGATATCCACCGGTTGGCCGGCACGCATATCGCGCAATTGAGTTTCTTTGTAGTTGGCCACGACGTAAGCCTGCTGCAAAGGCACCACCGCCAGCAGTGGCAACCCTGGCGCGACGTATTGGCGGGTACGGACTTTGCGCTGCCCCACCACGCCGTCGATGGGTGAGCGGATCAAGGTGTCCTCCAACGCATGCGTCGCCAGGTTCAACTGCGCCTCGGCCTGGCTGCGCCGGGCTATCTGCTGCTGGAGCGAAGCCTGGGCCAGTTGACGGCGGGTGATGGCCACGGTCAAGCGGGTTTCCTGCTGGCGTTGCATCGCCTTGGCAATTTCCACCGCAGCATTGGCCTGGGTGTAACTGGCGGCGGCCGTTTCCAGACGCTGCGCGCTGGCAGCATGTTCGCGCACCAAGCCTTCGTAGCGACGCTGGTCAAGGCTTGCGCGGCGTAACTCAGCGGCCACACTGCGAGCATGGGCCTCAGCCTGGGCAACCCCGGCCTTTTGCTGGGCGATCAGGCTGTCAGTGACTGTCAAGTTGGCCTCTTGCGCTGCCACCGAGGCCTGGGTCTCGGCCAGTTCTGCGCGGGCTTGTGCCAAGCGGGCCTGGTAGTCACGGTCCTCGATGCGTACCAGCACATCCCCTGCCTTGACCGGCTGATCATCCTCTACTATCACCTCGGCCACGTAGCCTGAGACTTTCGGGCTGATGGGGATCCAGTCGGCCCGCACATACGCATCATCGGTCTGCTCCAGATAGCGGCCGACGGTCATCCAGTACACGCCGAACACCACCGCCGCGATCAACAACCCGGCGCCGCCCAGCAGGATCAGGTTTCTTTTGCGCCGTTGCTTACGCGCATGCATAAGTTGCTCGAGCACATTCTCCTGCTCGTCCTGGACAGCAGTTTTTTCATCAACGGCGATATTCATGGCTGGGTACCGGAAGAAGGGATAGACGCGTGGGTGGGCGCAGCGGCCGGGGTATCGACGGCGCCGGACTGCCAACCGCCACCAAGGGCACGGAATAGGTCGATCTGGCGTTGCAGTAACTGGCCATCGGCGTCGGCGCGCGTGGCCTGCAAGCGGATCAGTTCACGCTCACTGTCCAGCACGTCGAGAAAGTCGATAGAACCGGCGTCGTAGTTGAATTGGGCCAACTTGTAGGCTTGGCGGCTGCTGTCCAGCGCCCGGCTCAAGGCCGCGTGGCGCTGCCGTTCGCCGTCGTACAACGCCAGGGCCTGGCGCACCTCCTTGAGGGCCTTGAGGACGCTGGCCTCGAACTGCGCGACCTCCACCTGCTCGAGTGCCCGTGCCTGCTTGACCCGCGCGCGGTTGGCCTGCCAATTAGGGAACTGCCAGGTAATCAGTGGGCCGATGCCGAACATCACCGCACTGCTGTCCCCCAGCTCATGGGGTTTGTTGGCCGAGGAGGACACTGAAGCGCCGAAGGTCACCTTGGGGTACAGGTCGGCCTGGACGATATCCACTTGCAGCGTGGCCGCCTGCAACGCGCGCTCGGCCTGACGTATGTCGGGGCGGCGCGCCAATAGTTGCCAGCCATCACCCACCGGCAACTCGGCATTGAGTTGGGGCACCACTTCACACGTTGCGGCGCCAGAGCCTTGGTCCAGTTCAGCGACGCCGGTCAGCATGGCCAATTCGTAGAGCGCGGCTTGTCGACGCGCCTCCAACATCGGCAGCAACGCCTGGGTTTCGCCTTGCAGGGCTTGCATGCGGCTGTATTCAAGGTCTGTCACCACACCGGCCTGGCGCTGGCGATCGGTCAACGCCAGGCTATGCCCGACCACGTCCAACGAATGGCGCTGTACCTTGGCACGCGCCCCCAGGGCGCAGGCATTCACATAGGCGCGAGTGGTTTGCGCCACGACCGTGATGCGCAGCAAGTCCTCGGCATCCTGCGCCGCTGCGGTTTGCACGTGGGCACGTTCAATGGTGCGCTGAACCTGGCCCCACACATCCACTTGATAAGCCAGCTCGAAGCCTGGGTTGAATGCCCATTCTGACGGCGCATGGCTATCGGTGGCCTTGGCCAGCGTCTGGTCATCGGTCGTCTTGCCATAAGCGGCCCCCAGCGACGCCTGGGTGGACGGCCAGCGCTCGGCATCGGCCTGCTGGATCCCGGCCAGCATCGCTTGCACATGGGCCTGGGCCGCCGCCAGGTCGCGGTTGTGCAGTAACGCCTGTTGCACCAGCGCATCGAGTTGCGGATCGTTATACAACTGCCACCAGCGCTCAGGTAACACTTGGTCCGAGACACCTTGGGGCAGGTGGCTCAGGGCATTGATGCGTTCCGGATGTGGCTGTGCCGGTGTATGGGCGACCCAGGACGAACAACCCGCCAACAACGCCACCGCCATGCCAAGCAGCGAAAGACGGTAATGCCGTGGGAAAAGAGAAGGCGAACCCATCGAAGAAATCCAGAATGCCAAGTAGAGACGCAGGGTAAGAGAGCAACCGGTTGCGCATCTCCCGAGTTCCAGACAACCATCGTTTCGATTGGGACAATGTGCCGGCGCGCCCTCTGCGCCGCAGGCTCCATACACCAGGCACAGGTAAACATGGCCCTGCCTGGAGGCGGGGCCATGTTCAAAAGGAGGTGGTGCTATCGCCAGTCAGATTCAGACCAAGCGACAGTTACTCGGGGTGTAGCCCATGGTGCGTTTGAACATCGCGGTAAATGCACTCGGACTCTGATAACCATGCTCCAATGCCACTTCAAGGATGGAGGCACCACTGGCCAGCCGCTGCATGCTGAGCAGCAGCCGCGTGCGCTTGCGCCACTCGCCGTAACTCATGCCCAACTCTTTCTGGAACAGCCGAGCCAAGGTGCGTGAACTCATATTGAGTTGCACCGCCCAACTCTCCAGTTTCGACTCCTGAGAAGGGTTGTCGATAAAGTCCGCACACAGAGACTTGAGCCTAGGCTCGTCCGGTATCGGCACGTGAGCCAGCACCCTTTGCGCACGGTCAAGTTCCGAGAAAATCAGCTCGACAATCTGTACATGCCGCAACGACGCCGGGTGGCTGTCAGGCTCATCGCCGGCGGCCACAATCAGCTCGCGCAGCAAGGGTGAAACCCTGATGACCTCGCACTCCTCCGTCAAACGACGGTGCGCTCCCGGTGAGATCAACAAAGTGCGCATGCGCACTTCGCCGGTCATGCGGATCTGATGTTCCAAACCTGAAGGCACCCACAGGGCATGCCCGGAAGGTACCACCCAGGTGGTCTCCTCCACCGACACAAGCATCACGCCGTTGATGGCGTAGACCAGTTGGCCTTCGTCATGTCGATGCGAGGCCACGATGTCACCGTGGCCATAATTACCGGCAAGTGCCGCCAATGCGGTATGCGCGTTCATCTCAGGACGGCACCGCAGCATTCACCACGCTGAGCAGGCCCAGGCGCGATGCACGATTGACCGCACTGGTGACCGCTTCGAGGGAAGCGAGCAGGCTACTGCCATCGCGAGCGGCGCCGAACAGCAACTGGTTGCCCACGCGAATTTCCACATAGGCCAACGCCTCAGCCTGGGCACCGTCACGGGTGGCATGTTCGTGGTAATCGGCGATATCAAAATGAATGCCACGCTGGGCAAACGCATCGACCAGCGCCGCAAGCGGGCCGTTGCCCTCGCCACTCAAGTCGATGCGCTGTGTACCTTGTTCAAGGGTGGCCTCCAGGTAAGTCACATCGCCCTCGCTCACCAGTTTGGGGGCTCGTAACGCGTAAGGCTTGCCCTGCTCCAGGTAATGCCGGGTGAAGCAGGCAAGGATCATCTCGCCACTGATTTCCTGGCCGGAGCCATCGGCTTCCTGTTGTACCAGGCTGCTGAACTCCATCTGCAAGCGACGCGGCATCACAATGCCGTGCTGCTCCAACAGATAGGCCACTCCCCCCTTGCCCGACTGGCTGTTCACGCGAATCACCGCTTCATAGCTACGGCCCATATCGGCAGGATCGATAGGCAGATACGGCACTTCCCACATGCCCTGCGGATTGGCCTGGCGCGCCGCAAAGCCTTTCTTGATCGCGTCCTGATGCGAGCCGGAGAACGCGGTAAACACCAACTCACCGGCGTAAGGGTGACGAGGATGGGTCGGCAACTGATTGCAGAACTCCACCTCACGCTGGACGTGCAGGATGTCGGAGAAATCCAACTGCGGATCGATGCCGCTGGTGTAGAGGTTCATCGCCAGCGTGAGGATATCGACGTTGCCGGTACGCTCACCGTTACCGAACAACGTGCCCTCGACACGCTCGGCACCGGCCAGGCACGCCTGCTCCGCGGTGGAAACTCCAGTGCCCCGATCATTGTGCGGATGCACGCTGATGACCACACTGTCACGGCGACTGAAGTGCCGGCAGAACCATTCGATCTGGTCGGCGAAGACATTGGCGGTAGACACCTCCACGGTGGTGGGCAGATTCAGGATCATCTTGTTGCTCGGGGTCGGCCCGAACGTATCCGTCACCGCTTCACACACCTGCAATGCAAAATCCAGCTCGGTGAAGCAAAAGGTTTCCGGGGAGTACTGGAACGTCCACTGCGTATCGGGGTTCGCGTCCATGTGCTGCTTGATCTCTCGTGTTGCCTGGGTAGCAATCTCGATGCAGCCCGCCTTGTCCACATTGAAGACAACGTCCCGAAACACCGGCGCCGTCGCATTGTAAACATGCACGATGGCGCGAGGCGCGCCCTTCAACGCCTCAAACGTGCGTGCGATGAGGTGGCTGCGCGCCTGGGTCATGACCTGAATCGTCACATCATCAGGAATCGAACCGCTTTCAATCAGCTCACGGACATAGTCAAAGTCGGTCTGCGAAGCGGCAGGAAAGCCCACCTCGATCTGCTTGAAACCGACCTTCACCAGCAAATCGAAGAAACGCCGCTTGCGCTCGGCATTCATCGGCTCGATCAAAGCCTGGTTGCCATCACGCATATCCACACTGCACCAGGTGGGAGCAGCAGCCTGGACAGTGCTGGGCCATGTGCGATCCGGCAGGTTGACCGTGGTGAAGTGGCGATATTTGCGGGAAGGGTCCTTGAGCATCATGGCGTTTCTCCTTTTTCAGCAGTTTGTTTGTGTCAGACACACCACCGGCAATGCCGACTGATTGGATCCAATACTAAACGAACATAGTTTGATACAAATTGCGTTGTTGAGTTTGCGGAATGAAAAAATCCAAAGAAAAATCCAAAAAGCTCAAAAAAACCGAAAAAATATTGCGCAAAGAAATAAAAACAAACAATCAAAGACCGGAAGTCAGGAGTTACCGGCAAAATCAGTAAAAAAGAACCTATCGCTTGGATGAACGGGCTGAGGGAGCCAGGGAAAACATTTCTGACGGGCAAAAAAAACCCGAGAACCTTACCTGTGTAAGGCTCTCGGGTTTTCTGAACACACTTGATTGGATACCTGTAGGTTACGTTCAGGACGAGCAAAAAGCGACCAAAAAGGGGGTGACGACCAAAAAGGGGACCGACCAAAAAGGACCAAAAAGGGGACAGATTTATTTACCACCATCCAACCTCGGCCGCCCTTGCCCTCGGCGCTCAATACGAACGCCTGCAATCCTCTCAAATTCTTCAATGAAACGAGCAGTTCCGGTAAGCTGCCCCCGTTGCAACGCCTCACGAATAATTCTCGTCTCATCACTCGAAACGGACTGCTTCACAAATACCTTATAATTTTCGCGGCGCTTCAGCGTTGTATCTCCCAATATGGAAAAACAAGCATCAACATCAAGCCAGTCACTATCAGGCACCAGCCCTGTGCGGGCACTGTAACTTGACCATGGATAATCCGCCGCGTCAGCTACCATGCATGCACGAACCGGATTTAATTCAATGTACCGGCAGCAAGCTAGCAAGTAAGTCTCCGTTTGCATCACGCTTGATTTATACCGTCCCTCCCATAATGTACCTGTCCGCCCTTCTAACCTGTTTCGATACCGAGTGGCCCGAGCCGCGAGCGCCTTCATTAACTGCCCTAGCCCTGCAACCGAGTTACCCGGAGAAACCAGTAAATGGACATGATTAGTCATCAAACAGTAGGCGTATATTTTTATGCCAAATGCGTCCTTAAGCTCTCGAAGGTCTCTCACGTAGCGCTGGTAGTCCTCCTCGGCAGCAAAGATCACCTGGCGGTTGTGACCACGCTGTACAACATGATGAGGATAGTTGGGCAAAACGACACGTCCCACTCTGGGCATAGGTAACCTCCTTCCTTAGAGAATTACAGCCTAGCAAATGGGAAAAAAATAAATCTGCCCCCTTTTTTCGTCCCCTTTTATCCAGTCCCCTTTTATCCAAAACCTTACCCGATGCTGATGCAAACGCGTTCGGCGGCAAGGGCCGAGGTCAGGAGAAATGGACAACCAAAGAAGGTTAAGTAAGTGCCATTCAAATCTGTCCCCTTTTTCTACTTCTTCCAAATACTAGTGCCTTTTTTTGTCTTTACGACTTTTCAGCCATGACAACATCCAAATACCCGCACCTACTGGAACCCCGCAGTAAGCAGCGACTTTCAGAGAGGCATTGATAACGCCAGCCTCAAGCGCCCAATGACCCAGCTTGAAATATGCAATCGTCGCCACGAGTAAATTACCGACAATACCTACCACAAAAAAAACCAGAAAAAAATACACAGCTAGCGTACCCAATAGGTACCAACCTACCGTTTTTGGCTTCACTTATTACTTCCCATATTAGATACACCACGACAAAAAGCAAAAAGGGGACAGATTTATTTACCACCATCCAACCTTGGCCGCCCTTGCCCTCGGCGCTCAATACGAACGCCTGCAATCCTCTCAACTTCTTCAATGAAACGAGCAGTTCCGGTAAGCTGCCCCCGTTGCAACGCCTCACGAATAATTTTCGTCTCATCACTCGAAACGGACTGCTTCACAAATACCTTATAATTTTCGCGGCGCTTCAGCGTTGTATCTCCCAATATGGAAAAACAAGCATCAACATCAAGCCAGTCACTATCAGGCACCAGCCCTGTGCGGGCACTGTAACTTGACCATGGATAATCCGCCGCGTCAGCTACCATGCATGCACGAACCGGATTTAATTCAATGTACCTGCAGCAAGCTAGCAAGTAAGCCTCCGTTTGCACCACGCTTGATTTATACCGTCCCTCCCATAATGTACCTGTCCGCCCTTCTAACCTGTTTCGATACCGAGTGGCCCGAGCCGCGAGCGCCTTCATTAACTGCCCTAGCCCTGCAACCGAGTTACCCGGAGAAACCAGTAAATGGACATGATTAGTCATCAAACAGTAGGCGTATATTTTTATGCCAAATGCGTCCTTAAGCTCTCGAAGGTCTCTCACGTAGCGCTGGTAGTCCTCCTCGGCAGCAAAGATCACCTGGCGGTTGTGACCACGCTGTACAACATGATGAGGATAGTTGGGCAAAACGACACGTCCCACTCTGGGCATAGGTAACCTCCTTCCTTAGAGAATTACAGCCTAGCAAATGGG
>NZ_JALJRP010000016.1:52049-127649 GCF_024519715.1 Pseudomonas sp. Pse35
CCACTCTGGGCATAGGTAACCTCCTTCCTTAGAGAATTACAGCCTAGCAAATGGGAAAAAAATAAATCTGCCCCCTTTTTTCGTCCCCTTTTTTCTCTTTTTTTCTGTCCCCTTTTTTTCTCTACTCCTTAGCAGTGGATACTGCGCGCCTTGTATCAATTAACCATTAAGAATACGCTTTAGTTCCTTTCTTGCCAAATGTCGGTTACTTTGTGAGACAGCCTTATCTACTGATAACTTCTTCAGGTCTTCTACAAAGGAAGCGACCTCTTGAGCCGAACTTTGCGCGACCCAAGAAATGGCAAGATTTATCCAATAATCAGAATCGTGCCTCAATCCAACCCTCACAACACTCATGTAGGGAAAGTCTAGTCCTAGAGCTAATTTAACGCTTTCAAAAGGTATCTCAAGTAATGAGATAACTCTTTTGAAATCTGACAAGCTAACCAAAGGCCATGTAGCTTCATCGCTTGATAGCTTCCAGCGACCAGACTCACATCTGCAAATTACGCCCCCCCCATCCAAAATAATTCTCTCAGAATCTTTCATACATTACATTCCAGGATGATGTTTGACATTGAGATCGTACTGCTTAAGAGTCTGCTCAAACTTAGCTCTGACCTCAGGTGTCCAATTTTTCCAGTAGTGCCCGCTAAACTCATTCGTTATCACCTCCCCGTTGGGTCCTCGCCGAAACATACCACCAACTAGAGCCGATCCGTCGGACTTTATAGTTTCTGCCAGCTGTTGATGAGGAGAGCCCCCAAGGTTAGTGGTAGGCTTACCGACAGCGAAAGTGCTAGTTTTAGGATCAAAAACAAACTCAATGGAACCGTTTTTTGTACTAGGAAAAT
This sequence comes from Pseudomonas sp. Pse35, assembly GCF_024519715.1. Lineage (NCBI taxonomy): Bacteria > Pseudomonadati > Pseudomonadota > Gammaproteobacteria > Pseudomonadales > Pseudomonadaceae > Pseudomonas > Pseudomonas sp. Pse35. The sequence goes on from NZ_JALJRP010000016.1 coordinate 52,904, forward strand.
AATTCTGTATAGCTTTAGATGATACAGACCCCGGCTCCAAGCCTAAAACCCCAGGCGCAGGGCCTGACCCCTGCCAGCTTGTGGGTGTTTTTACACCGCCAGTTTCGATTTTAACCTTACTCCAGTACGCCTCTGATTTACCAGCCTGCGCACCTGCTGTCTCACCCTCTCGAAGCGTAGGTTGCCTAGGACGCACGCCTCCAGCAACACCACCAGCTATGCCTGCAATATAAGGTTCATAGGTGTTAACCAACGTATGGAGCTTATCCAGATTCTCATACGCCCTAGCCTCCAATGTCTGCTTGTAGTTAAAACACACATCTGTTTGGCAGTTGAGCGATTTAAGCGCAAACAAACCACCTTCGAGCGTTGTTATCTGAGACTTTGCCCACGCCGGGCCAGCGGTTTTCATGGCCTCTTCATAATTTCCGAGGCTGATATCGTCGTACTTACCTGCCTTCCACGTTTTCTGCTGGCATGTCACGTCTTTCCCGCAGATATTCATATCTGCTACAAAATCGGCGGCATCTTCATGATTTAAGCTGTTGTAATTGGTGGCATTCTGAGCAGCCCATGCGGCAACTTGAAGATTTTTCGTGTCGACGCCACCATCAACAACTGCTGCTGCAGCGACACCAATCAGTTGAGCGGCGGTGGTTAGAAGGACGTCCCGCTTCTCAGGGCTTATATCGGTAGCCAAGCGGCGTAGCTGATTTGCCAGTGCTTCGTTAGCTCCGGCGGCGATAGCCCCGCTAACAAAATCTCCTCCGGCCACCTCCGCGATAAATCCACCAACGAGCGCGTGGGTAGCTACTTTTTCGATACTGCCCGTCTTCAAACCTATTTCACCAACTGCGTTAAAGCTGGTGGCCGCCAATGTGTTGAATAAAACGCTGGTGAGCGCATCACCCAAATCGGCATCCTGCCCCAGCGCTTTTTTAAGCACGGCCGAGGTGCCGTTCTGTAGCGTCTGGTTGGCCGCAAACTGCCCTACGCCCTTCAGCGTATTAAGTTGTAAGTCGATTTTTCCGGAAGCTTGAGTCGTTTTACTTCCCGTCCAACCGTCAAAATATGCCGCCGTGAAACCTGCTGTGAGGCCAGATACTGCGTATCCCTTCATCGCATCAGACGAAGTGACATCTTTAAATACCGCGCCGAGGTTGCCGCGATTATTAACCGCACTCACCGTGGCATTAGTCGCAGCACCTGCGGCAATAGCGCCAGCGCCAGCAGCGACGCCAATACCAGCACCTGCGGTGGTCATTGCCCCCATAGCTGCAGGTCCAACAAATGCAGCCATCACAATCGCAATAATGATCTGCGACGCCGGCCCCAACCCCGAGTTGCTGTACTTGAAGCTGTCGTGAATCTCCTTGACCTGCCTCCAGTCCACATCCCCACGCGCTTCGGCGTCTTTGATCCAGGCCAACTGCGGATCGGCCTTGACCATCGCATCAATCGATTGGCTGACGGTTTGCTGGTTGACCTGCCTGACGTCAATCTTCAGGCCTTCCACCGCCTTGATCGCGATATTGCCCTCTGCCACCATTTGGGTCTGGCGCAGGGTCTCATCTGTATTGCCTTTACCTTTTGATGATGTCCAGAACGCATCTCCCTTGCTCTTCTCATGACTCTCCTGATGCAGATCCTTCACCGCCTCAAACTCAACCGCCCCCCCACTGACAATCGCAATATCCCCACCACTCTCAAGCTTCGCCGCCTGATACTTCTGATCCCCACCACTCTCCAGTGTCAGATCCCCCCCAGTCTTGATCTCGCTCCCGACACTCTTCACATCGGTCACTTCATCACGCTGAGTCTTCTTGCTGCCCCAATTGCCCTTCTTGCTCATGTCATACAGCGAGTAATGACTGTCCTGCGCCGCCAGCATTTGCAGTTCGTTATCCGCATGCACATAGGCTTCATTGCCTGCGCTGATCTTGCTGGCAACCAAAGTCAGGTCGGTGCCGGCGATGGCGATCAGGTCGCCGCCGGCTTTGAGTTCGGCGCTTTGTTGGGTGACGTCGTCCAGTTGAGTAGTGGTTTTGGTGCCGCCTTTTTTGCCTTTGGAGTAGTCGTGTTGTTCGTTGGCGGCGGCGGCCAGGGTCAGGTTTTCGCCGGCTTTGACGCTGAGGTCTTTGGCGGCGCTGACGGTGCTGGCGACCACGGCAATGTCGCGGCGGGCGTCGATGGCGAGGTTGCCGCCCACGTCAACACCGGAGGTATGTTGCAGGATGGTTTGCTCGGTGCCGCTGATACGGCGGCGTTGGTAGGCGTAGTCGTCCTGCTCGGTCTGGCTGGCGATCAGTACGTCGCGCCCTGCGGTCACACTGGCGTTGCCACCGGCCTTGAGGTTGCTGCCGAGGTTAAGCACGTCGCGCCCGGCGTTCAGTTTGAGCGTGTCGGTGGCTTCGAAGCGGGAGGCTTCGCTGGCCACGTCGTTGCGCAGTTGGTAGCCCTGGCCTTCCTGTTTAAAGGTGGTGACGGTGCGTTCGTTGATGATGTCGCCGATCACGGCGGTGGCGCTGATGTCGCGGCCATTGATGATGCCGCCACGGGTGTTGCGGACCGAGTCGGTGGCGAGCATTTCCAGGCGGTTGCCAGCTTGCATCAGGCCGCTGTTGTCGATGTTGTTGGCAACCATGCTCAGGTTATTGGTGGCGCGCAGGGTGCCGCTGTTGTGCAGGTCGCCGCCGGTGACCAGGCTCACGTCCTGGCCCTGGATCAGCGCGCCGTTGGGGGCCAGGCGGTTGTTGGCCTGGGCCAGGTAAAGCACGGGGGTCAGGACTTTCTGGCCGTTGATCTCGGCTTCTTCCATCCAAACGATGTCGTGGGTCAGTGCCGCGACTTGCTCGGCAGTTAGCGACAAGCCCAGTTGCAGGTTGAGCGAGTCCTTGTACGAGATGGCGTTGTCCATCAGGTAGCGGAACAGTGCGTCGTCGCTGGCGAGGCCGTTGATGTAGCGTTGGCCGGACGGTCGGAAAACTGGATCATTTTTGAAACGTATTGCCGTGATCACGAGCTTCGGACTTTTCCCACGACCTCCCGAGGTTGAGCCATAGGAAGTAACTTGGCTAGGATTCGGCGTCGCAGTAAATCCTGTGGCCGGGTGTCGCAACCTGAAGTAGTCTGAGGCGCGGTAGCGCCATAGCTCTGTAGCAGGCGCTTTTTTTATGCCTGCTTACCGCATCTATGGTGGACCGTGTGAGGCGGGCTTTTGCCCGGCCGGTACCCTCGGACACCGGTTTGCGACCCTCGCACGGTCCACCACCCACTCGTGTCGCAACGAAGGTGGTGGCCTCTTAACTGTCTGAGGATCGAGTGGATGTTTTCTACAAATCGAAACTGCCGAGTTATTGAAGTAAAAGTCGTGATGAGATGTTCGCGCTCTACCGTTAACGCTCATTCAATGTGTGGTGCATCGGAGGGTCGCTCATGAACACGCAAATAGATGATGACGATTTTCCTGCCAGTGTTTTCAATGTGCGGCCAGGCTTGAGTTCCGAAGAAGCATTAGTGAATGCGAGTGAGCTTTTGGCTTCGGCATCAGCAATGGCGAATGAACAGGCGTTTTCCTCAAACGGATCACAGCGACTTCAAACCTTCGGGTTGGCCCAGCTGATCGAAAGCGCGCACCTTCTAGTAAACGATGCTCTGAAAAAAACGAGTCCAGTAACCCTCTGATTTTTAATGGAGAAAAATAGATGAGGATAGGTTACGCAGTTTTATTCGAAATATCGTGGCCTACCCCATCTATCACTTATATTTAAACAATTGAATACTTACAAAAAAATGGTGCCTTATAGACATCCATTTTGGCTAACTATAAAGCTAGCAGGTACCAAAAAATAAAACCACGTTATTAAACAGCAAACCGCCAATAGAGCAATCAAATAAATCTGCCCCTTTTCCACTCCAACTAGACTGAAAATTTTTTTGAGTAACGCTCTTCTAATCTTTCAGCAGACCTTAGAACGCCATCCCCATCATCAGGAAAGAAAGCAGAATAAACATCTGCTGCAATTTTCATCAGGGAAACGTAGTCAGGCACTGGGATACTTGAAGTTTCCACTTCGCCCAAAAAGAAACTAACCTCATTGAAACTTTCTGGATCGTCCCAGTCCTGATCAAGGGCGTAAAAAAAACCTTCACTCACAGAGAAGCCAAATCCCTGCGAAGCGTCATAGATGAACGCTGGAAAATTAGTCCTTCCCCTCGCCATAGAAGCCTCTATCAATTCGTAAAGATCTTCATAGTCCAGACCAGTTGAAGCAAATGACTCCTTGAACCTCTTAAGCCAAGCCAAGCTATCCATTAGTTTGTCCTCGGGGGCATAGTGATAAAGGAATTTGTTATTTCTCCTGTCTTGCTATTACGTGTCACTTGGAAGTGATAGCCATCAACTTTAATACTAGCTTCTCTCAACGCTGGGTTGGTTTTAAACAAAGACTCGGCTTGGACTGCCGCTCGACTAGACATATCAGCCACCCTGCTATCCGGCAGAACCTTTGGATCGTAAGTCGTTTTCGTGGATGTAGGCTTATACTCACCCATTTTGCCACCTGTCAGCGAAAACGCGTAACCAGAGGGCCTAACATTTCGCCAGTAAAGTACCGAGTTCCTAAGTCTTTAGCAGGCTCCATCCCTCCGTAATACTCCTTCATACGAACTCTATCAGAAATCTCTTTCAGATATTTCTGCAGTAGAAGCATAACTTTATCAACATCACTAAAAACAGAATCGTCAAAACACAGCTCTACGTCAACACCGCCCCCACATTTTACAACTCTAAGTAATACAAAAAAATCGGAGGAAGCAGATACAATATCAAAACCATACAACTTAGCAGACACACAAACATCACCTTCAAAACGACAAAGCTCCGCAACCATACTTTGATCAAGGCCCAAGCAACTCGCAATACCGAGCACTTCTGAAGCTGTCACATCGTCGACGCGCTCCGAATGACTCTCCAAATCCTTCAGAAGAATAATAATATCGTCTTCAACCACACCACCTAGAACAACCTCATATAACTCTTTCATAAATTAGTCGACAAACCCTTTAAATGCCCCATCTAAATTCAACCGTATGCCACGCCCGTCGCCAAGACGTTTCTCTATAAATGGAATTCCTTTTTCTGTTGTCACCGACTTAAACTCGCCGGGAGCACGTATTATTTCACGTAACTGCTTCATAGCCTGCTCGTTCCAAGTAGCCATAGACCCTGTAGTCTTACCCCAAATATCAGGATTTCTACCCGCGTGCTTCGATAGTGCATGACCGATAACGGTGGAACCTTTGTAAGGTAATTGAACGAAAAAAAATGGACAGATTTATTTTTTCAGAGACTCATCCGCTACGTCTCAAGATCTTCACAAAGCCCAAACCTCAAAAAACCTGCCCCCTTTTCTTGTCAAGTAAGTGACGCTCAAATTTGCCCCATTTTTTCTTCTAGCCTCACCCCGACTCAACAATGAAATCTTTCGCTAGAATCATCGCCTCAAAAAAACCAGAGAATGGAACTCTCAAAGTCGCGCTACTTAAGTCAGCAAAGATCTCCACCTCTAAAGCGTCCACCCCTTTATCCTGATTAACTTGAGCAATTGGTTCGCCTTTATATTGAATCTCCGCAGTCAGCCTTTTATAGCGATTATCACTAAAGCCCAGAACTTCAAAATCCGAATTACTTTCAAGTTTCATGGTTTCGCCTTAGGGTCCAAAAACCCAGAAAATGAGCCATCATTATTGTAGCGCAGACCTCTTCCATCGGGAGCCCGGACCTCTAGCCCACCGCGACTCAAATTTGAGAATGTTGAATTTGGATTCTTGAGAACGTCATCAATAATACCGAGTGCAGTTGCATTTTGCTTTTCAATTCCACCTGTGAGTTTTGGGAACGTTCCAGTAGCTCGCTGGCCAGAAGCATGCTTTGTGAGCGCCCTAGCAGCCTCTGTCAGACCTTCCTTATTGATAGGATTTGAAGCTGCGGCAGATAGATCATCGAAAGTGCGGCCGCCGAAATTTTGCAGGGCGGAAGGCAATCCTTTTGCACCTCCCATCACAAGCCGACCTAATACTGCCGCCAGCCCAGCACCTGTGAGTTCACCGGCCATAAAATAGCCCCAAGCCTTGACGAACTCGTTAGCCGGTTGAACCCCTTCAAAACCTTGTCCTTGGGCCAGCTCCAGCTGTGCTTGGGCAATTTGGTCGTTAGTGGCACCTTTTTCCAGCATGTCCTTTGCCAGAGTAGTCGCCGCTGATCCGTATTCACTTAAGCCTGGTGGCAGATGCTCCAGAAAATTGTATTGCGTCAGGTTTTGCGCAACCCAAGCCCCTTTCTCGATCTTGGCAGCGTCCGCATCTTTCTGCCCCGCAGCCGCCAACACACCCACGATCTGCGAACTCATCGTCAGCAACTCTTCGTTGCCGTTAACCAGCGTATTCAGATGAGTAACCAGCGCCTCATTCGCCCCCGCTGCCAACGCACCGGTTTTAAAATCGCCGCCCGTAGCCTCAGCCAGCAAACCACCTACCATCGCGTGAATCGCAATCTTGGGTGCCGACCCATCGGCAACTACACCTTGGGTGTAATTTCCCACCAGATTGAAACTAGCTGCCGCCAACGTATTGAACAGCGCACTTTTTAATGCATCGCTGGCGCTACCGCCCTGCCCGAGTGCCTTGCTCAGCAGCATGGATGTGCCGCTTTGCAACGTCTGGTTGGCGGCAAATTTACCGACACCGCTCCACGTATTCAGTAGACCTGGCGTCGTGACTTTCCCAGTGATTGTGTTTGTTTGAGTCCCCGTCCAATCACCAAAATATGCAGCGGTCATGCCAGCCGTGACGCCAGCAATCACATACCCCTTCATCGCATCCGAAGAAGTCACGTCCTTGAGTACCGCGCCCAAGTTGCCACGGTTGTTAACGACACTGACCGTAGCGTTGGTCGCTGCTCCTGCAGCCACTGCTCCAGCTCCAGCTGCCACGCCAACGCCCGCCCCTGCGCTGGCAGCCGCACCCGCAGCCAACGGCCCAACCACCGCCGCCATCACAATCGCAATAATGATCTGCGACGCAGGCCCCAACCCTGAGTTGCTGTACTTGAAGCTGTCATGAATCTCCTTGACCTGCCTCCAGTCCACATCCCCACGAGCCTCTGCATCCTTAATCCAGGCCAGTTGCGGATCGGCCTTGACCATCGCCTCAATCGATTGGCTGACGGTCTGTTGATTGACCTGATTGACGTCGATCTTCAGGCCTTCCACCGCCTTGATCGCGATGTTGCCCTCGGCAACCATCTGGGTCTGGCGCAGTGTTTCGTCGGTGTTGCCTTTGCCTTTGGAGGACACCCAGAAGGCATTGTTATTGCTCTTCTCATGACTCTCCTGATGCAGATCCTTCACCGCCTCAAACTCGACGGCCCCTCCACTGACAATCGCAATATCCCCCCCACTCTCAAGCTTCGCCGCCTGATACTTCTGATCCCCCCCACTCTCCAGCGTCAAATCCCCCCCAGTCTTGATCTCGCTCCCGACATTCTTCACATCGGTCACTTCATCACGCTGAGTCTTTTTGCTGCCCCAACTGCCCTTCTTGCTCATGTCGTACAGCGAGTAGTGGCTGTCCTGCGCCGCCAGCATTTGCAGTTCGTTATCAGCGTGCACATAGGCTTCGTTGCCCGCGCTGATTTTGCTGGCGACTAGCGTGAGGTCGGTGCCGGCGATGGCGATCAGGTCGCCGCCGGCTTTGAGTTCGGCGCTTTGTTGGGTGACGTCGTCGAGTTGGGTGGTGGTTTTGGTGCCGCCTTTTTTGCCTTTGGAGTAGTCGTGTTGTTCGTTGGCGGCGGCGGCCAGGGTCAGATTTTCTCCGGCTTTGACGCTGAGGTCTTTGGCGGCGCTGACGGTGCTGGCGACCACGGCGATGTCGCGGCGGGCGTCGATGGCGAGGTTGCCACCCACGTCCACGGCAGAGGTGTGTTGCAGGATGGTTTGCTCGGTGCCGCTGATGCGACGGCGTTGGTAGGCGTAGTCGTCCTGTTCGGTCTGGCTGGCGATCAGTACGTCGCGCCCTGCCGTTACGCTGGCGTTGCCACCGGCTTTCAGGTTGCTGCCGAGGTTGAGCACGTCGCGGCCGGCGTTCAGTTTGAGCGTGTCGGTGGCTTCGAAGCGGGAGGCTTCGCTGACCACGTCGTTGCGCAGTTGATAGCCCTGGCCTTCCTGCTTGAAGGTGGTGACCGTGCGCTCGTTGATGATGTCGCCGGTCACAGCAGTGGCGCTGATGTCGCGGCCATTGATGATGCCGCCACGGCTGTTGCGGATCGAGTCGGTGGCGAGCATTTCCAGGCGGTTGCCGGCTTGCATCAGGCCGCTGTTGTCGATGTTGCCCGCGACCATACTGAGGTTGTTGGTGGCCCGCAAGGTGCCGCTGTTGTGCAAGTCGCCGCCGGTGACCAGGCTCACGTCCTGGCCCTGGATCAGCGCGCCGTTGGGCGCCAGGCGGTTGTTGGCCTGGGCCAGGTAGAGCACGGGGGTCAGGACTTTCTGGCCGTTGACCTCGGCTTCTTCCATCCACACGATGTCGTGGGTCAGTGCCGCGACTTGTTCGGCGGTGAGGGACACGCCCAGTTGCAGGTTGAGTGGGTCCTTGTAAGAGATGGCGTTGTCCATCAGGTAGCGGAACAGCGCGTCATCACTGGCAAGGCCGTTGATGTAGCGTTGGCCGGTGCGGGCCACCACGGCTTCGCGGATCAGGCGTTGCTCGTACAGGCCATCGCCTAGGCGCTTCCAGCTGGCGTCGGGGTTGTAGCCGAGTTTGCCGAGCAGGTAGTCGGAGCTCATGAACTGCTTGAGGTCGGTGAGCGCCGGGTTGGTTTCGATCAGGTATTTGTGGCTGTTATCCGCCGGGGCGATGTCCGGCATTCCTTGAACGCGGGTGACGGAGGGCGCGCGGTTGTCCAAGGCCAGCGGGCCCTGGCCGTTGACTGCACCGCTGACGGGCTGGCCATCGAGGCTGAAACCGCGTTCTTGCACGGCGTTGTAGTCGAGGGTTTTCTCGCGCTCGGCGGCGCTGATTACACGTCCACTCACGCTGAAGTCACCGCTACCGGTAGCCGCGTTACCCGCTGCACCACCCTTCGCGGCCTGGCCGCTGAGACGGAACAGGCCGTTCTGGCTGGTCGGCAAACTGAAGCCGGGCAAGGTCACCGGGTTGACCTGGCGTTGGGCCAGATCTGGCGGTAGCTGTGCGGTGATCGCCGGCTTGACGGTGGAGGCAAATACCTCGGAATTGGTGTTGCGGTTGGCCGCCGGGGTGTCGATGTGGGTAGCGTTGGGGCGGATGACGCTGTTGTCGATCCTGGAGGTCGCATTGACCGTCACCGCACCTGCGGCCTGAATAACCGCCTGTGCAATCACGCTGCCGGTGGTGGGCACTACATAGATACTGCTTTCATAGAAATTGCCAACGCCTGCCCTGACCTGGTCCATCGTCATCTGGCCCGGGCGGTAGTCGCCTGAGTTGGGATTGTTGTAGATGTTGAACTGGTTCTGGCGCTCCATGAAGGTGTTGTAGATGCCACGGTCGCGGGTATAGAGCCCGGAATTGAAGTGACGCTCTTCGCCGCCTGCCGCGCCGCGGTTGGTCAGCACATCGGTGTTGATCAGGATATTCCCGGCGGCGGATACCGAGCTGTAAAGGTTATCGAAGGTCTGGCTGCCCACAGTCAGGTCGCCACCGGCGTTGATGAACGCAGAGGCCGAGCTGCCGGTGATGACATCTTCGTATTTCTCCACCGAGTTGAAGTACAGCTCGCAGCCTTTGCCTTTGCAGTAGTCGTTCCAATAGATATTGAGGTTGCCCGACACCAGCTTCATTTCAGTGGTGAACTGGTCACGACGGTTGCTCAGGGTGTCTGCCAGCAAGCGCATGCCGGTGCCACTTTCCAGGCTGCCGGAGACGTTCTCGATCAGGCTGCTGCGCGCGCTCGCATCATCCCGGGCGATGTCCAGGGCGCCGAGGCTGTAGACGTCGCCATAGCGGTTGCTGAAATCATTGACGCGCAACGCCATGTCGTTGCCGCTGAAGAGCAAGCCCTTGTCATTGACCAGGTGCGTGGCGTTCAGCCGGACTTTTCCGGCGCCGCCCAGGGTGCCGTAGTTGTTCAGGGTGGTGGCATTGACTGTCAGGTCGCCGATGGCAGTCAGGCGCCCGTGGTTATTCAGGCTCGTGCTAGTGACCTGGTTGAGTGCGCCGCCGGCAATGCGGGCGTTCTCGCCCAGGTCCATGCTGGCGCTGGTGAGGCTCATGTTGCCCAGGCTGCTGACGCGGCCGTTGCCGCTGTAGCCACCGGTGAGCGTCACACTGAGGGTGCCATCACTGGCCAGAAGGCCGTCGTTGGTCCAGGTGTCGCCAATGCCGACCAGGCTTTGTGCAGCGAGCAACTGGCCGCTGGCGGTCTGGGTGAACTGGCCGATGTCGAGGTTCAGGCGCCCGGCCTGGATCACGCTGCTGTTGGTCCAACTGGCAGCCTTGATGTCCAACTGGCCGTTGGTGACGAAGCTGCCGCCGGCCCGGGTGACTTGGTCGGAGGTCAGGTCGAACGTACCGGTGCCGGTGTGTACGATGCGCCCGCCGTTATTGTCCAGGCCGGCGGCTTGCAGGTTCAGGTGTTCGTTGGCGCTTTCAAGCACGCCGAAGCGGTTATCGAACAGGCCGGAAACATCGATGTCGGTCGTGCCCGTACGGCCCATGGCCCGCAGGTTACCGCCGACGTTGTTGATGGTTTGCGCAGCAAGGCGCAGGACGTCGTCGCTTTCAATCAGGCCATAGCCATTGCTCAGGGCGCCAGTGAGGCCAAAGTCGATATTGCGTGCACCGACCTTGCCGCCCTTACCGGCCGCCGTGCCCTGGTTATCGAAAGCCTGGGCAGTGACCTTGAGCAAGGTATCGGCGTAGACACCGCCGCCCTGGTTATTGAAGGTCGTGGTGACGATGCGGCTGTCACCGCCGAGTGCGGATAAATGCCCCATTTGGTTGAGCAGCCCGCCCTTGGCTTGGATATCCAGCGACTGCGCCTGAGTGATGCCGTTGCTGTTAGTGAACAACCCAGTGACCAGTTTGACCCAGCCCTTGCTGCTGTTGAGTACGCCACCGGCCGTGTTGGCTACACTGGCGGTTTCCAGGTCCAGGTTGCCACTGAGGCTGTCGACGCGGCCGCCCTGGTTACTCAGGGCGCCGCTGAGGCGCAGGCGGTTATCGGTCTGGCTTTGCAGCGTGCCTTGATCGTTGGTGAGGGTGCGGGCGGTAAGGTCGAGCTTGCCCTTCTGGCTGAACATCAGGCCGTCTTGCTGGTTTTGAACGTCACCGGCCAACAGCTTGATCACCAGGTCTTTCTGGCTGGCGAGGGTGCCTTTGGCGCTGTTATCCAGATCGCCATTGGCGAGGGTCAGGTCAAGGCGATCCTGGCTGACCAGTTGGCCGCCTCGGTTGCCCAGGCTGGCGGCGTTCAGCAACAGGGCTGCGCCACTGGCCAGGCGCGCATTGTTGGCGTTGATCAGCGCACCACTGAGGGTGCCGTCCAAGGTGCCCTGGCTGATCAGTTGGCCAGCACTGTTGTCGAGACTCTCGCCGATAAAGGTGATGTTGGCGGCGTTGATACGCCCACCACGGTTGAGAATTTGACTCTGGGCATTATTGAAGCCCAGGTGTTGAGCTGCGGAAATCAGGCCGTTGTTGCTGTTATCCAGGCGACCGGCAACGTTGAGGTCGACATCGGCCTGGCCGGAGATGATCCCCTGATCATTGTTCAGGCTGCCCGCGATGAGCGTTTGTTTGCCCATGCTGACCAGGGCGCCCGCCGCGTGGTTATCCAATACACCGGTGAGGTCAGTGTGCAGGGTGCCACTCTTGCTCGACAACGTGCCCTCGGCGCTGTTGTCGAGGCCATTGCCGACCACCGTCAGACCGTTCCAGCCGGAGATCAAGCCCTTGTTGGCGTTGACCACGGTATCCGCTTCAAGGCGCAATTGATCGGCACTGAGGATGACCCCGCGATCACCGTTATCGATGCGTTTGGCGGCGATGGTGAACGCCGTCTGGCTGGAGATTTCGCCTTGTTCTCGGTTGGTCAGGTTAACCAGGCGCGCGAAGGTCAGCGGGCCTTTGGCGCTGATCAAGCCTGCGCTGTTATCGAGATTGCCGCCTTGCAGATCGAGGCTCACAGTGCGTTCGCCGATCAAGCGGCCCTGGCGCTGGATCAGCTGTTGGACGATGAGTTTCAAGTCGCCCCTGGCTGAGATTTCGCCATCCAGGCTTGAGTCGACTGTTTGCCCGGTCAGAGTCAAATCAGCCTGGCTGTTGATCAACCCGGCAGTGTTATCGAGGTTGGCAGTGGTCAGGTTCAACGCCTGTTGACTGCCGATCACACCCGCGCGGTTATCCACATTGGCGGCGGTGACCGTCTGGCTACCATCGCTGACGATTCGCCCGCCCTGGTGATTGTCCAGCGCGCCGGTGTTGAGCGTCTGTAGCGTGCCGGCCGAGAGGCTGCCCTTGTCGCTGTTGTTCAAGGAGCCTGAGGTGGTCGTCAAAACCGTAGCGGCAAAGATCTGCCCCTGGTTATGGTTATCCAGCACGCCGGTGACCTTCAGCTCCAGCGCACCACGGCTGGCGAGCGCGCCACCGGCCTGGTTGTCCAGGCTGTCAGCTGCCACCTGCAGAACGCTCTTGGCGGACAGTACACCTTCCACACTGTTATCCAGCGCCTTGGCGATACGTACCTGCAGGCTGTCGCCACTGATGACTTTACCGCCGCGGTTATTCAGCGCATCGGCCATCAACAGGAATGATTGGGTGCTGGAGATTTCACCGCCCTGACTGTTGTCGACGGTGCCCAGGTTGTTCAGCAGCAGTTGGCCCGGTGTCGCGATCAGGCCGTGGTCACGGTTGATCAGTTGCCCATGGCTCAAGTCCAGGTCGATGCTGGTATTGCTGATCAGCTCGCCACGATCATGTTGGTCCAGCCCGGTCAGGGTTGCCTTGACCGTGGACTTGGCGAAGATCGAACCTTGTTGGCTGTTGTCCAGTCGCCCTGCGTTGAGGGTGATGCCAGCGTCACTGCTGATGCTGCCGCGCTGGCTGTTGTCCAGGCCGGCGCTGCGCACGTCCACCTGTTGCTTGGCGCTGATCACGCCGCCCTGGCTGTTGTTCAGCACAGTGCTGACCAGCGTGGCGGTGCCATCGGCCAGCAGCTTGCCAGCCTGATTGTTCAGTTGGCCCTGGATGGTGATCGACAGCGCATTGGCCGCAGAAAGAATACCGCCCCGGCTGTTATCCAGGGTGCCAGCCCTGACGGTCAGTCCGCCCTCGCTCAGCAGCGTGCCCTGCCCTTGGTTGAGCAAGTCTCCGGTCAGGCTAATGGTCAGGTCTTTTTGGCTGGTAACGCGGCCACCCAAGCTGTTATCCAGTTGGTCGCCATTCAATACCAGGCTCTCACGCCCCGCCAGCAAGCCCTTGCTCTGGTTGAGCAGGCGCTGCACCGTGAGCGTCAGGCCGCTGTCGCCGATGACCTTGCCGGTGGTGTTGTTCAGTTGATCGGCGACCACCAACACCTTGGCCTGGCTGGAGATCTCGCCTTGCTGATTGAGGATGGTCTGGCTGCGCAGGTCCACGCCCTTGGTGGCAGCGATAAGGCCGCCGTTGCGGTTATCCAGGGACGCGCCGGTCAGGTTCAGCGCACCGTCGCTGACGAGTTCGCCCGCTTGTTGATTGAGCACACCGACGGTTGCCTGCAGGTCGCCCTTGGCGCTGATGCGACCGGCGCCGTTTTCGAGCTGGTTGGCGTTGAGGGTCAGCGCACCATCGCTGCCCAACTTGCCGCCATTGCTGTTGTTCAACTGGTTCAGTTGCACATGCGCGGCGGCCTTGGTGCTGATCACGCCCGCTTGGCTGTTATCCAGATCGCCGCCGGTGAGGGTCAGCGCGCCGTCGGCAATGACCAAGCCCCCCTGGTTGATCAGGCTGTCGCCGTGCAACGCCAGGGTGGTTTTGCTGGACATCAGGCCGCCCTGGCTGTTGTTCAACTGCCCTGCGGTTATTTGTTGAGCCCCCTGGCTGACGAGGTTGCCTTCATTGCGATTGTCCAGCAGCCCGGCGACGGTCAGGTTCATCACGCCTTGGGCGGCGATGGAACCTTTGTCGCGGTTATCCAGGCTGGCCGCCTGTACTGTCAGGCTGGTCGCAGAGAAAATCCCCAGGCGGTTATCGATGGCACCGCTGGCGGTTACGTTGAGGTTGCTGCCCAGCAATTTGCCTGAACGGTTATCTAGGTTCGTGGCAATCACGGTTGTGTGGCTGGCAGAGATTTCACCCGCCTGGTTACTCAGTTGCCCTGCGGTTACACGGGCCTGCGCCTGGCTGGCGACCAGGCCGTTATCGTTAGTCAGTTGGCCGGCGTTGAGCGTCAGGTTCTTGAGGCCGATCACGCGACCGTTCTGGTTATCCAGCGCAGCGGTCACCGTAACGTCGGTGCTGTTTTCACTGTGCAGCAGACCGTTGGTGCGGTTATCCAGACCGGTGGCCGTGACCTTGAGCGAGTCCGTACCCAGTACACGACCGCCACGGTTGTCGAGTTGACCGGCGTTAATCACGGCGGTGGTACCGCTCAGAGTGCCGCCTTGATTGTTCAAGGTTTGGTTGGCCGTGGCGGTAAGGGTTCGGCTGGCAACCACGCTGCCGCTATTGCTCAGGTTTGCCGCGCGCAGACTGACATCGCCACCAGCATTGCGGCTTTCATCGGCGTTGACACCGGCTTCGATGATGCCGCTGTTGACCAGCGCCCCACCGCTGGTCACGGTGATGCTGTCGCGGGCCGCCAGGCTTTTCTGGTTGCTCAGGCCTGTCGTAGTTTGTACATCGACTCGCGTGCCGGCATACACCGCACCCGCAGCGTCCAATTGACCGGCCTTGATCACCACCGCTTCGCTGGCTTTGGCATTAGCCAAACTCAGTCGTCCATTGGCATCGAGCTGAATATCACCGCCACTGGCCATTAACGTACCGTCGAGCTTCACGCCCACCCCGGCCTCGGTGCCCACCAGTTTGATCGCCCCGGCATACATCCCACCCAACGCCGTCGAATCAATCGCCAGCTTGGGCTTAGCGCTGCCGTCGTCGGCGCGGGCAGTGGCTTGCAGGCTTTTAGCATCGACGTCATTGCGCCCGGCAACCACACTTAAGTTGCGCGCATTGATCTGTGCGTTAATCCTGGCCGAGCGGGTGATGATTTCAAAGCGGTCGACGTTATCGGCATTCAAGCCCTGGCCGTCGATGGTCACGGCGCCGCCATCAACCTGGTAACGTTGCAGTTGCCCGCTTGCGTCGAGTATCGGTTTGCCGGTGGTCAGGGTGACGTTGGGGGTGTTGATGAAGCCGCAGCCGCTGCAAGTAATGCCATAGGGGTTGGCGACGATGACCTTGGCCGACTGGCCCGCCACTTCGGTGTAGCCGCGCAGTTGGCTGGGACTGCCGCCGTTGACTTCGTTGAGGATGATGTTGGCGGCGCGGCCTTGCAGGTTCGGGTTGCCGAGGATGATGCCGCCCAGTTGCGTCGATTGGGTACGGTCGGTGGCGTTGTTGAGTATCACGCCGTTGGCGCCGACGTTGTAGTCCTTGAACTGGTTGTGGGACAGGCCACTGCCATTGGGGGCGGCGATGTTTACCACCGGCACGCCATTGCCCGCCTGGCCGACCGTGGTGCCCGGCGCGCTGACCACGATGCCTTCGGCCTGGGCCAGCAGCGGTTGCCAGAACAGCGCGTTGGCCAGGATCAGCGCCACGCCACGTTTGGGCAGGCCCAGGAACGCGTCACGGCTTTTCAGGGCAGCAGAAGGCTGGCGAACCAGGAAGGCAAATTGGCGAACATCCATTTCAAATTCTCGTTGCAACTGGGCGTTGAATTACAGGAAGAAATCCATGCGGAAGTAGATCGGTGCTTCGCGCTCAAGCAGCGCGGCCGGTCGTTCCAGCGAGTGGGCAAAGGTCACGCTGGTGCTCACGTGTTGGCCGCGGGCGAACAGCTCAAGGGAGTTGCTCGAGACGCGGCCGTGCACTTCGCCGTTGTAGCGACCATTGCGGATCACGCCTTGGTCGTAGCCCACGCTGGCACCGTACTCGCCGAACACCGGGCGCAGCCAACCGAGGGTCACCGGGCGGCTCCAGCGCAGGTCATTGCGCCAGTAACCGCCGCTGTCGCCGGTCAGTTGCTGATCCTTATAGCCGCGTACCGACGCCGAGCCACCGAGGCTCATGCGCTGGGGGCTGAACAGCACGTCTTCGCTGCGTTGGCCAGTGGCCAGGCTGGTGAAACTGAACGACTCGCCCCACAGCGTGAAGGGTTGCAGGTAGCTGACGGTGGCGGTGTATTTGCGGTAGCGCGCATCCGGCACGCCAGGCAGGGGGTTGTGATTGCCTTGGGCGTCGAAGGCGCCGGTGCCGTTTTGCATGCCCACATCGACGTTGACGAACGCACTGCCGATACGACGACCATGGTTGATGCCCAACTGCAGTTCACTGAGGCGGTTGCTGCTCTCTTTGAGGCGGCTGCTATCGATGTAGTTGTTGGTGCGCAGGTGGGACAGGCCGACGTTGAGCGACGTCTTGCTCACGGCATCACGGTGGATCACCCGCTCAGCGCGTAACTGATGGTTTTCACTGTCACCGGTTTGCTTGAAGTCGAAACCGTCGCCCTGGACGACCGAACGGTAATCGCTCTGGTTGTAGCTGTAGCTGAAGTTCCACCAGCCCCAGGGCACGTTGTAGTAGAGCATCGCATTCTTGGAGGTTTTCTGATGGTCGCTGACCGCGTCATGGCCGCCACGCAGAATCAGCTGATCGGCCAGGCCCAGCGGGCTGTCCCACTCAAAGCCGGTGCCCCACTGCTGTTCGCCGGTGCTTTTCTGGCCATCGTTATTACGTGAAAGACTGGCGCGCCATGGCTTTTGCGGGGTGTTTTTGACCAATACCGAGCTGCCGCCCACGGCCTCGCCCGGGGTCAGCTCCATTTGGGCTTGATTGGACGGCAAGCGATTGAGTTGGTCGACGGCCTGCTCGATTTCTCGCAGGTTCAATATCTCGCCGCTTTTGCCGGGAAAGGCCATGGCCAGCTCGCGGTCCGTCAACTTGCTGTTGTCGGCGCCCTTCAAGCCTTCGAGTTTGCCCTCCACCACCAGCACTTGCAGATGCCCCTTGGACATGTCCTGTTGCGGCAAGTAGGCGCGACTCGTCATCAGGCCCTTGTCGATGTAGAAGTCGGTGAGGTCTTTGAGCAGGGCGTTGAGTTGTGAGACGCCCAGGCATTGACCGGTGTACGGTTTGAGCAGACGCTCGCGTTCAGGGGCAGGCAGGTGGTCGGCCCCCTGGAGTTCAATGGTTTGGATCGGGAAGCAACGGCTGTCCACCGGGGCTGCTGGCGCTTCGGGCCTGGCCTCTTTGCCGGGCAGTTCCTTGAGTTGTTCAAGGCGGCGTTGCTGATCTTCCAACAGGCGGTTTTGCCGGTCGCGGATCAGGTCCTGATCACCCGGAAGGGTTGCCGCCATCACGCTGGGGGAGGCGAGGCAGACAAGCAGGGCAATGCTCAGTGAATACCGAGTCCGTGGCGGTTGGGAATTCATGTTCGATCCATCGAATTTACGAAGGGTGGCAAACTAACATCGACCGCGTTTCTCGCCAATAAACTGACCCACCTTTAGGTAACGCCCTAAAAAAACTGTAACTAGCTGACGAATAAAGAAAATAATCGAATAAGAATGGATATTGCTTGAAGTTATTGGTTGTTTTCCGACCAGCGGTATCAGATTTGATACACATTGAGCACCCACACGAACGCCCGGACTATTGGGTCAGCACCGGTCCGCATATGAATATTTGAATTTAAGGAATTTTTGGACGACAACGGAAATTTGCGCAGACGTTGACCCAACGTCGACTCGGGCAGGCCAAATCACAGGCAAAAAAAAACCCGGAAATCCTCACTTGCGTGGGCCTTCCGGATTTTCTAAACCGCCAAAAATGGTGGGTCGTGTGGGATTCGAACCTACGACCAATTGGTTAAAAGCCAACTGCTCTACCAACTGAGCTAACGACCCGCTGTGTGGTGGCGCGTATAATACTGATTTCTAAGGATTATTCAACACCTTATTTTAAATAAATCAGAAAAAACGCATTTGAACGGTAATTCGGTGGGTAGAACGCCTATCGCAGCAGCCGGATCAGCGCCCCGGCTCGTCGTTCCACAGGTACTTGTGCAGCTGCAATTGCAGGCGTACCGGCAGGTTGTCCGCCACTACCCAATCCGCCAGGTCACGGGCATTCAGGTCGTGATGGCTTGGCGAGAACAGCACCTCGCCCGCTCGACGCTCCAGGCCATACTGGATCAGCTTGGAGGTGGCCCAGTCATAATCGTCACGGGAACAGATGACGAACTTGACCTGATCGTTGGCCGTCAGCAAGTCCATGTTCTCGTAGCGATTGCGGTGGGCTTCCTTGGAGTCCGGGGTCTTGAGGTCAACCACTCGGCTGACGCGCGGGTCGACCGCGGAGATGTCCAGGGCGCCACTGGTTTCCAGGGAGACCTCGTAACCGGCATCACACAGCTGTTTGAGCAACGGAATGGCGTTGGGTTGCGCCAGAGGCTCACCGCCCGTCACGCAGACGTAGCGCGGCCGGTAACCGGCAACCTGCTCCAGGATGTCGTCGAGGGTGCGCACAGTGCCGCCGCTGAAGGCGTAGGCGCTGTCACAGTATTGGCAACGCAACGGGCAGCCGGTCAACCGTACAAAGACAGTGGGCAGGCCAGCAGTGCGCGTTTCACCCTGCAACGAGTAAAAGACTTCGGTAATACGTAATGTGTCTTGCATAGTCGCCACGGGCGTAACAGCTAAACAGGCTGTCCGCCTCCGTCAGGCACTTCAAGGGATTGCGCCAACGCGTCAACCCCAGGAAGCGTGTTTCATAAAAGGGCGTGGATTCTAACGAAAAAACCCGCGACAAGCGCGGGTTTCTTCTGAACGGGCTGCATTGCTTACAAGCGTTGCAGGTCCCGCTGGGCCAACTGCGCCGCGGAGGTACCCGGATACTGGGCAACCACCTGCTGCAGAATACCTTTGACCTTGTCGGTGTGACCCAGGCGGCGTTCTACGTCAGCTAGTTTGTACAGCGAATCCGGAACCTTGGCGTGCTTGGGGTACAGCTGGCTGACCTTGGCAAAAGCCTGGCCCGCGCCCTGCAAATCACCCTTTGCCAGGTTGACCTCACCCAACCAGTACTGGGCATTGCCCGCGTACTGGCTGTTGGGGTACTTGCGCAGGAAAGCGGTGAAGGCCTGACTGGCCTTATCGAAATCCTTGGCCTTGATCAGGTCGAAGGCTGCATCGTAATACAGTTTTTCCTTCGCCGGATCACCCGGTTCACTGCTGGCGGCAGGGGCAGCCGCGGCGGCCCCCGCTGCTGCGCCACCGGCAGCGGCACTGGGTGCGCCACCGGTAGAAGAATTATCAGGAGTAGCGGCAGGTGCAACACCGGCTCCAATACGACGGTCAAGATCCTGGTAACGCTCCAGGCCTTCTTGCTTCAGCTGGTTCACTTGGTTCTGCAGAACTTCAATGGCGCCTTGTTGCTGGGCCAACTGATCCTGCATGCGTTGCAGCTGGTTGAACAGTTCGCCCTGTGCCGAGGGAGCGGACGTAGCCGCTCCCCCCGCATAGGCGCCGTTCGTGCCATAACCCGCTGGCGGATAACTGCTCCCGCTATTGTTATAGCCTGAGTTGCTATCCGTTACAGGAACCGCAGCCCACACCGCAAGCGGTGCGAAGCTGAGAGCCAATACAGTTAGAGCACGACGGCACGTTCGCATGACGAATTACTTACGCAGTTCGACGCGACGGTTCTGAGCCCACGACTGTTCGTCGTTGCCAGTTGCAACTGGACGCTCTTTACCGTAGGAAACCAGTTCCAGTTGGCCTGGAGCAACACCTTGCAGTACCAGGTAGCGCTGAACGGCTTTCGCACGACGCTCGCCCAGTGCCATGTTGTACTCACGAGTACCACGGGCGTCAGTGTTACCTTCCAGAACAACGCGAGCGCCGTTAGCTTTCAGGTCCTTGGCGTGAACGTCCAGAGCGCGCATGGCTTCTGGCTTCAGGTCCGAACTGTCGTATTCGAAGTAGAAAGTGGTGATAGCGCGCAGAGCAGCTTCTTCGCTCAGGGAGCCGTCGACCGCACCAGTGTTGGCGCCGTAACCAGCGTTTGGATCAACAGCTGCGCCTTCACCGGCATTGTCGCCGCCTTTAGAGGAGCAACCAACGGCTACGGACAGAGCCAGAGCCAGAGCAGCAAACTTACCAAACTTCAGCATTTCCATCGTGAAACTCCTAATGAACCCCAGTGTGTTAAGTACTTCTTTTTGTAGCGCCGCGTCAGTTCAGGTAAGGGGACCAGGATGGTTCTCTGACTTCGCCTTGTGCGGTAGGAAGTGGGAGCCTTACGCGTCCGTTGATGGACACGAGCATCAAGACTCCCCGGCCCTGCTGGCGGGTGGCGTAGATTACCATGGTGCCGTTGGGCGCAACAGTGGCTGACTCATCAAGGTTGGTATCTGTAAGGATTTTTACGGTTCCGCGCTGCAAATCCTGGGCCGCAACCCGGAAATTAGTGAAACCATCCTGACGGTGAATCATCACCAACGTCTTTTCATCGGCCGAAAGCTTGGGGTTGGCGTTGTAGTTACCAATAAAGGTCACACGTTCCGCACCGCCGCCGTTCACATTTGCCTTGTAGACCTGAGGCTTGCCGCCACGGTCAGAGGTGAAGTAGATGGTCGAGCCATCCTTGCCCCAGAACGGTTCGGTGTTGATGCCCGGGCCGCTGGTCACACGCGAGAGTTGACGCGAGGCCATGTTCATCACGTAGATATCCGGGTTGCCGTCCTTGGACAGCACGAAAGCCAGGCGCGAACCGTCCGGCGACCAGGCTGGCGCACCGTTGAGGCCTTCGAAGTTGGTGATCTGCTCACGACGGCCAGTATCGATGTGCTGCACAAAGATACGCGGGCGACGCTGTTCGAACGATACGTAGGCAATACGCTTGCCGTCCGGCGCGAAGCGCGGCGACAGGATTGGCTCACGGGACTGCAGCAAGGTCACTGCACGAGCACCGTCGTAGTCCGAACGCTGCAGGGTGTAGCGGGTATTGTCTACAGAGAAACGCTCAGCCGTGACATACAGTAGGCGCGTCGAGAACGCCCCCTTGATACCGGTGAGTTTTTCAAACGACTGGTCCGAGATGTAGTGAGCCATGTCGCGCAGTTGTTCGGCGGTACCCGATACGCTGCCGGTCAAGACCTGCTGCTCGGTGGCCACGTTGAACAACGTGTACTGGATCTGCAGGCGACCGCCGGCCGGCGTGATGCTGCCGACCATCAGGTACTGGGCACCCACCGCCTTCCAGTCACGGAAGATGACTTCGCTGGCCTGGGTTGGCTGGCTGATCATGTTGCCTTTTGGAATCGGCGCGTAGTAACCGGAGTTACGCAGGTCGTCGCTGACGATCTGGGCCATGTCGTCCGGCAGCACGCTGCCGCCCTGCCAACCGAACGGCACGACTGCAATCGGGGTGGCCCGATCACTGCCGCTGGTTACCAGGATGTTCTTTTCATCCGCCGCCGCTATCCCTGCCATACAGCAAATAACGACAAGCATTCCTCGAAGAAGGTTTCTCACAAGGCTAGATCCTCAGGTGTGAATGTCATCTTGAATGAACGATAGGGAGCGAAGTCACTTGGTTTCATTCCCTGCATCTCGGTCAACCGGCCAATATTCTTGACCGCGGCAACCGCCGAACTGTCGAACGAACCGTCACCACTGGACTTGGCCACGCTGACCGAAGTCACCGTACCGTCCGGCAACATGCCGATCTGCAGCACTACTGTCATGCCTTTACGTGCCGAAGGTGGACGTGTCCAACCTTCCGCTGCCCGCGCCCGAATCAGGTCGTCGAAACTGCCCGCGACTTCATCGCCACGCTCATCGGCCAAGGCTTGCTGACGCTGCGGCGTGTCGGAAAGCAAATCTGCCAGGGCCTGGGCCTTTTTCTCTTCGGCGGATTTGCGTGCTGCTTCCTGGGCCTTTTTCTTGGAGGCGTCGGCGGCAGCTTTCTTCTTCGCTTCGTCGGCGACTTTCTTCTTCGCCTCGTCTGCTTCAGCTTTTTTCTTGGCGTCTTCGGCGGCTTTCTTTTTCGCGTCTTCGACTATCTTTTTCTTGGCTTCTTCAGCGGCCTTTTTCTTGGCCTCTTCTTCGGCAGCCTTCTTGGCTTCTTCTTCCGATTTCTTCTTGGCTATATCAGCCAATTGTTTCTCTTCGGCCTTTTTCGCTTCGGCAGCTTTCTCGGCTTTCTTGGCTTCATCAGCCTTTTTCGCCTCGTCGGCCTTCTTGGCTTCGTCAGCCTTTTTCGATTCCTCGGCCTTTTGAGCCGCCTCTTCTTTCTTTTGTTCCGCAGCAGCCTTCACCGCTTCCTGCTCGACCTTCTTCTGTTCCATCTGCTCGACTTCAGTCTGGCGCGCGGCCGACTTCTGGGCCTCACCCGCAATCTTCTGATTGGTCTGGGTGGTGGCCTGGCTTTTCGATTTCAGCTGATACAGGGTCGCCTGCACGATCGGCTTGGCTGGCGGCAAATCCGGGGTCATGGCAAAGCTGACGAACAGCATGCCGAACACCAGGACGTGCAGGGCAATTGCCCACACGCCAGGCCAGAAGTAGCTTTCCGAGGCGGACGGCTCTCGCTGTTGCTGCATCAGGGCGCCTCGGTAATCAAGCCAACGTTACCGACGCCGGCCTTCTGCAGCCCGCCCATGGCACCCATGACGGAACCGTAGTCGACCGATTTGTCACCCCGGATAAACACCTGGGTGTGCTTGCCGCCTTCGTTGCCGGAGCGAATGATCTTGGTCACCGCATCGGTCATGGCCGGCAAGGTCAGGGCCTTGTCCTGCTGCTTTTGCGTGTCGACTTCGCTGCCAAGGTTCCAGTAATAGGTCTTGTCAGCCTTGATCGAAATGGTCAGGACCTGAGTGTTGTTGTCCTGCGGCAAGGCTTCACTGGAAACCTTGGGCAGATCAACTTTCACGCCCTGGTTGAGCATCGGCGCGGTCACCATGAAGATCACCAGCAGCACCAGCATCACGTCGATGTAGGGCACTACGTTCATCTCGGCGACCGGCTTGCGCTTTTTGCGAGCTCGAGCGATTAAAGCCATTGGGAATTACCTGCTTATTCTTCGCTGGTGTGCACTTTACGGTGCAGGATCGCCTGGAATTCATCGGCGAAGGTGTAGTAACGGCCGATCAAGGTTTCGCTGGTTGCGGCAAAACGGTTGTAGGCGATTACTGCGGGGATAGCGGCGAACAGGCCGATCGCGGTGGCGATCAGTGCTTCGGCAATACCCGGGGCCACGGTGGCCAGTGTGGCTTGCTGCGCCTGGGCCAGGCCACGGAAGGAGTTCATGATGCCCCATACGGTACCGAACAGGCCGATGTACGGGCTGACGGAACCGACGGTGGCAAGGAACGGCAGGCCCTGCTCGAGTTTCTCTTCTTCGCGGGAGATGGCCACGCGCATGGCACGGGCCACACCTTCCATCACCGCTTCAGGATCGACACCTGGCTGCTGGCGCAGGCGCGAGAACTCCTTGAAGCCAGCACGGAAGATCTGCTCGACGCCCGAATCCGGATCCGGGTTGCTGCCGGCCTGGCGGTACAGTTTGGACAGGTCGATACCCGACCAGAAGCGCTCTTCAAAGCTCTCCAGGGCACGTCGACCGGCGCGCAACATGTTGCTGCGCTGAAAAATCATGACCCAAGAGGTAACCGATGCGGCTACCAGGGTCAGCATGACCAGTTGAACCACGACACTGGCATTGCTGACCAGGCTCCACATGGAGGAATGGTCGACGACGGTAGGTTCCACGCTAAATCTCCTGCTTTGATTGTTGACCCGCGCCGCTCACGGCGGCAAAGGCCGCGCGTAGAGTTTCGGGAATGGCCCGAGGTTTCAAGCTGTTGGTGCGCACACACGCCACCAGGAACTGCCCCTCACAGAGCAGCGTTGCATCCGTGGCCCGCCTGACCTGCTGTTTGAAACGCAGGCTGGCACGGTTCAATTCGATGACTTCAGCACTGACCAGCAACTCATCGTCCAGTCGCGCCGGCGCGTAATACCGCGCCTCGCTGGAATGCACGACGAATAACAGGTCCTCGCCTACCAGCTCGGACTGGGCAAAACCCAACTCCCGCAGCCGCTCGGTTCGAGCCCGTTCCATGAATTTCAGGTAATTGACGTAATAAACGATGCCGCCGGCATCGGTGTCCTCGTAATAAACGCGACAGCGATGTGCGAACGACTGATCCCCGTTTTGCGCGCGCATACTCTAGTGCTTACTCCTCAGGTTGCCAATTGGCTGGGCAACTGTTTTTTCATTCCTGAACGCTTTCAAATGACGACGCCAGACACTGGGACAGCACAAAGCTCAGATAAATCACCCCACATGACAAATACCCTGTAGGAGCGAGCTTGCTCGCGAAGAACCTGAGCACGCCGCGTATAACCAGACATACCGCGTTATCGTTGGCGTTTTTCGCGAGCAAGCTCGCTCCTGCAATTTTTTAATCGTCCACTGCATCGAGGAATTCGTCTACCACGGGTATCTCTCCCAATCGTGACGGAATGTTTAGCCCGAAGTGCAAATAGGCATGACGCGTCACCACCCTGCCCCGCGGGGTTCGCATGATGTAGCCCTGCTGAATCAGGTACGGTTCCAGCACATCCTCAATGGTATGGCGCTCCTCACTGATGGCTGCGGCCAGGCTGTCCACGCCGACCGGGCCACCGTCGAATTTCTCGATCATGGTCAAAAGTAGGCGTCGATCTTGGTGATCAAAACCATGTTCGTCCACATCCAGCAGGTTCAAGGCCAGGTCCGCCACGGCCTTGGTGATGTGGCCCTTGGCACGCACCTCGGCAAAGTCTCGCACGCGGCGCAGCAAACGGTTGGCAATTCGTGGCGTACCGCGAGCGCGTCGAGCGATTTCAAAGGCGCCTTCCGGGTCCAGGGGCAAGCCGAGGATACTCGCCGACCGGCTGACAATGGTCGCCAGATCGGCGGTGCTATAGAACTCTAGACGTTGAACAATGCCGAAACGGTCTCGCAGCGGGTTGGTCAACATGCCCGCGCGGGTGGTCGCGCCCACCAGGGTAAAGGGCGGCAGGTCGAGTTTGATCGAACGGGCCGCCGGGCCTTCGCCGATCATGATGTCGAGCTGGAAGTCTTCCATGGCTGGGTACAGCACTTCTTCGACAATCGGCGACAAGCGATGGATTTCGTCGATAAACAGCACGTCATGGGGTTCAAGATTGGTCAGCAACGCGGCCAAGTCGCCAGGACGCTCAAGCACCGGGCCGGAGGTGGACTTGATCGACACGCCCATTTCCTGGGCGATGATATTGGCCAGAGTGGTCTTGCCCAAACCCGGCGGGCCGAAGATCAGGGTGTGGTCCAGGGACTCACTGCGCCCGCGAGCGGCCTGGATAAACAGCTCCATCTGCTCGCGCACGGTGGGCTGGCCGATGTATTCGGCCAGGCTCAACGGGCGGATGGCCCGGTCCTGGACTTCTTCACGGTCACGCGGGCCGGTGGCCGCGATCAGACGATCGGCTTCAATCACTTAAATCATTCCCTTCAGGGCACGGCGAATCATGTCTTCAGCGCTCAGGTTCTTGTCCTTGATGGCCGATACGGCCTTGCTGGCTTCCTGAGGCTTGTAGCCCAGGGAGATCAGCGCATTGACGGCATCGCTTTCCGCGCTGGCGACCTGGGCCGCCGGCATATCCGGCTGGTTCGGTACCAGGGCGAACATGCTCGGCACCACCTCCCAGGCTTTGAAGCGGTCCTTGAGCTCGACCAACAAGCGCTCGGCGGTCTTCTTGCCCACCCCCGGCACCTTGGTCAGGGCCGAGGTATCCTGGGCCGATACAGCCCGGACCAATTCATCCACTTCCAGGCTCGACATCAAGGCCAGGGCCAATTTGGGCCCCACGCCATTGAGACGAATCAGCTCGCGGAAGAAATCGCGGTCACGCTTGCCGATGAAACCATAGAGTAGTTGCGCGTCTTCGCGCACCACTAAATGAGTGTGCAAGGTTATCGGCTCGCCGACCGACGGCAGGCGATACAGGGTGGTCATGGGCACTTCCAGCTCATAACCCAACCCATTCACATCCAGAATCAGGTGCGGCGGCTGTTTCTCAGCCAGGGTGCCGCGCAAGCGTCCAATCACGGTTCAGATCCTTAAAGCTTGGGGGTCAGATCGGAGCCTGACCGCAAAAATAACGATTGCGCTGATGCTATCAGAGACGCAGCCGCCCGCCACGACTACGTGCTGCGCCCAAGCCGTGAGGCAACAGGCTGGAGCGGGTATGGGCATGGCAAATGGCGATGGCCAGGGCATCCGAGGCGTCGATCTGCGGCTTTGACGTAAGCTTGAGCATGTGCATGACCATCATTTGCACCTGCTCCTTGTTGGCGCCACCGGTGCCGACCACGGCCTGCTTGACCTGGGTCGCGGTGTATTCAGCGATCTCCATGCCCTCCTCGGCACCTGCCACGATGGCAGCGCCCCGGGCCTGCCCGAGCTTCAACGCCGAGTCGGCATTCTTGGCCATGAAGACTTTCTCTATGCCCATGGTGACCGGGCCGTAGGTCTGGATGACTTCACGTACGCCGCGATAGACGATCTGCAGCCGCTCGGCCAATTCCCCTGCGCCAGTGCGGATGCAGCCCGAGGCGACGTACACACAGCCGCGTGGGGTCTGCTGCACCACGCCAAAACCGGTGATGCGCGAACCGGGGTCGATACCTAGGATTAAAGTCATAACGCCTGCGGGTTGGATTTACAACGGTATGTGCCAGGCACACATTTGTGTAACAGCATAGAAGCCCTGTGGGAGCTGGCTTGCCTGCAATGCGGGCACCTCGGTGCTTCTGTCAAATCGAGGTGATGCTATCGCAGGCAAGCCAGCTCCCACAGCGGATATTCATCGTTCTTAAGCGAGCTGTTCGGCCACAGACTCAGGGATGTCGGCATTCGAATACACATTCTGCACGTCATCCAGATCTTCAAGCATGTCCAGCAGCTTCAGCACCTTCTGGGCACCGTCCAGGTCCAGTTCGGCACTGGTGGTCGGCAGCATCACGATCTCCGCGTCGGTACCGCTGAAACCAGCGGCTTCCAGGGCATTACGCACGGCGTAGAAGCTGGCGAACGAGGTGAACACATCGATGGAGCCGTCTTCGTTGGTGACCACGTCATCGGCATCCGCTTCCATCGCGGCTTCCATCAGCGCGTCTTCATCAGTGCCCGGTGCGAAGGTGATCTGCCCCTTGCGCTCGAACAGGTAGGCCACCGAGCCGTCCGTGCCAAGGTTGCCGCCACACTTGCTGAACGCATGGCGCACGGCTGCCGCGGTACGGTTGCGGTTGTCGGTCATGCATTCGACCATCACTGCCACACCGCCCGGGCCGTAGCCTTCATAGGTCAGCTCGACCATATCGTCGGTGTCGGCCGCACCGGCACCACGGGCCACGGCGCGGTCGATGATGTCGCGGCTCATGTTGGCGCCCAGCGCCTTGTCCAGCGCCAGGCGCAGACGCGGGTTGGAGCCCGGGTCACCGCCACCCTGACGGGCAGCGACGGTCAGTTCGCGAATCCACTTGGTGAAGATCTTGCCTTTCTTGGCATCCTGACGCTCTTTGCGGTGCTTGATGTTCGCCCACTTGGAATGGCCAGCCATAACACAACTCCGAATTCTCTAGAAACCTTATCAATCCCGCCCCAGGCGAGATTTCCCTCTTTTAAACGCAAAGGCGCATCCGAAGATGCGCCTTTTTGACTGCGTACAACCTTATCGCGCTTTCACGCTGCAGCCTTACTCAGCCTTCGGCGTCTCGCGCAGGCGGATGTGCAGCTCGCGCAGTGCCTTGGCATCAACCACACCCGGAGCCTGGGTCATGACGTCCGCAGCGCTCTGGGTTTTCGGGAAGGCGATCACTTCACGGATCGACTGGGCGCCGGTCATCAGCATCACCAGACGGTCCAGGCCGAACGCCAGGCCACCGTGCGGCGGCGCGCCGTATTTCAGGGCGTCGAGCAGGAAGCCGAATTTCTCTTCCTGTTCCGCTTCGTTGATGCCCAGCAGGCGGAAGACCGCTTGTTGCATCTCTTTGCGGTGGATACGGATCGAACCGCCACCCAGTTCAGTACCGTTCAACACCATGTCGTAGGCACGGGACAGCGCGCCTGCAGGGTTGGCTTCCAGCTCTTGCGGGGAGCACTTCGGTGCGGTGAACGGGTGGTGCAAGGCGCTGAAGCTGCCGTCGTCGTTCTCTTCGAACATCGGGAAGTCCACAACCCACATCGGCGCCCATTCGCAGGTCAGCAGGTTCAGGTCGTGACCGAGCTTGATACGCAGCGCGCCCAGGGCCTCGCTGACGATCTTGGCCTTGTCGGCACCGAAGAACACGATGTCGCCGTCAACCGCACCGACGCGATCGAGGATCGTGTTCAGGTTGGCTTCAGGGATGTTTTTCACGATCGGCGATTGCAGGCCGTCGACACCGTTGGCGCGCTCGTTGACCTTGATGTACGCCAGGCCCTTGGCACCGTAGATGCCGACGAACTTGGTGTAGTCGTCGATCTGCTTGCGCGGCATGCTCGCGCCGCCAGGCACACGCAGGGCGGCGATGCGGCATTTAGGATCGTTGGCCGGGCCGCTGAACACCTTGAAGTCGACGTCCTTGAGCTGGTCGGCCACGTCCACCAGCTCCAGCGGGTTACGCAGGTCTGGCTTGTCGGAACCGTAGCGGCGCATGGCTTCTTCGAAGGTCATGTGCGGGAATTCGCCGAACTCCAGGTCCAGGACTTCCTTGAACAGGTTGCGGATCATCTGCTCGGTCAGGCCCATGATCTCTTTTTCATCGAGGAAGCTGGTCTCGATGTCGATCTGGGTGAATTCCGGCTGGCGATCGGCACGCAGGTCTTCGTCACGGAAGCACTTGGCGATCTGGTAGTAGCGGTCGAAACCAGCCACCATCAGCAGTTGCTTGAACAGCTGCGGCGATTGCGGCAAGGCGAAGAAGCTGCCGGCATGGGTACGGCTCGGTACCAGGTAGTCGCGCGCGCCTTCCGGGGTGGCCCGGGTGAGGATCGGGGTTTCGACGTCGAGGAAGCCGTTTTCATCCAGGAAGCGGCGGATGCTGGTGGTCATGCGCGAGCGCAGGCGCAGCTTCTCGGCCATTTCCGGACGACGCAGGTCCAGGAAACGGTAGCGCAGGCGAGTTTCTTCGCCCACGTCGGAGTATTCGTTGAGCGGGAACGGCGGGGTTTCCGACTCGTTCAGCACTTCCAGCTCATAGCCCAGCACTTCGATGCCGCCGGACGCCATGTTCTTGTTCACGGCACCGGCCGGACGCAGGCGTACCTTGCCGGTGATCTTCACTACGTATTCGCTGCGCACGCGGTCGGCGGCGGCGAAGCTTTCGGCGCGGTCCGGGTCGAACACTACCTGGGCCAGACCATCACGGTCGCGGATATCGAGGAAGATTACCCCGCCGTGGTCGCGGCGACGGTGAACCCATCCGCAAAGGGTGATTTCCTGACCTTCCAGGGTCTCGTTCAGTTGGCCGCAATAGTGGCTGCGCATCATGGTCGTGGTTTCACTTCTCGTAATTCGAAATTCGGTGGCAGGCCCGCCTCGTCACCGCACATTAAAGCAGGGGACGGATAATGCAGGAGCCTGCGCGTAGAGTTCAACTCAGTCTGCTTTGTCGCCGCCGGCCAGGTTCTTCTTGGCACCGGTCTTGAAATCAGTCTCGTACCAGCCGCTGCCGCTCAGGCGGAAGCCCGGCATGGACAACATCTTCTTCAACTCAGGTGCCTGGCAGGCAGGGCAATCGACCAGCGGCGCGGCGCTGATCTTCTGAATGGCTTCCAACTGATGACCACAGGAAGCGCATTGATAGTCGTACATGGGCATGGAGATGTCTCGGCGATCAGATCGTTACAGCGCCACGCCCTGCCCTGTGCATAAAGCCCGGCATGCGCAGCAAAGCGCGGGATTATATCTGGTAAATCAATACAGCGCAGCCGGCTTTGTGCCCAGGACCCGGCCCGTCGGGCTGAAGGCCCGGCCATCGGACTACTGCGCGAGCGTATCCCCGGACGTGAGGGCGCCCCGACCTTTGAGGACGTGAACCACGCACACCACCCTCACCAGCCCACTGAAGTTCTTCACGCCTCCGTAACGCAAATGCACTTCCCGATCGACATAGGACAACAGCGCACTGACCGAACAGGTATTGAGCCTGGCGATTTCCGTCAGGATATTCCAATAGATCTGTTCAAGCCGCAGGCAGGTAGAAAACCCATTGAGCCTGACCGAACGGGACAGTGGCTTGGCCAGCCCCATATCAAAACCCTTGGTAAAAGGGTCGACCTTTATCTTGTGAAAACCACAGGCTTCCATCATTCCCTTACCCACTCCACGTGACATACACCTGACACTCCATTGCCAAACAGCAGCCAATGGGCTTCTCCCATTGGACGATGGCCTATAAAACAGCAGCCAGCGCAGAGCAGCCAGAAGACGGGGAGTTGTTAGTTGTAGGACAACGCCAGGAAGCGCAGGGAAACCAGCAGGCGGCGCCGAAAAGGCGCCGCCTGGGTTCGACAGTTACTGGTTTTCAAGCAGGGAGCGCAGCATCCACGCGGTTTTCTCATGAACCTGCATACGCTGGGTCAAGAGGTCCGCCGTCGGCTCATCACTGACTTTGTCGAGCAATGGGAAGATGCCTCGCGCGGTACGCGTGACTGCTTCCTGACCGGCCACCAACTGCTTGATCATCTCTTCGGCGCTCGGCACCCCCTCTTCTTCCTTGATGGAAGACAGGCGGGCGTAA
Organism: Pseudomonas sp. Pse35; assembly: GCF_024519715.1. Lineage (NCBI taxonomy): Bacteria > Pseudomonadati > Pseudomonadota > Gammaproteobacteria > Pseudomonadales > Pseudomonadaceae > Pseudomonas > Pseudomonas sp. Pse35. Next base: position 83,963 of record NZ_JALJRP010000016.1, read on the forward strand.
ATCGAATAGGCACCCGGCGCCGGGAAGCCCAGGGCACGGATACGCTCGGCGATGGAGTCCACTGCCAGCGCAAGCTCGTTGTACTGCTCTTCGAACATCAGGTGCAGCGTACGAAACATGGGGCCTGTGACGTTCCAATGGAAATTGTGGGTCTTCAGATACAGAACATAGGTATCGGAGAGTAGGCGGGAAAGTCCGTCGACGATGGATTTACGGTCTTCTTCACTGATACCAATATCGATTGCCATGTGTTTCCCCTTCAATTGACGAGCATTCATTGATCAGGTGCAGTTCCACTCTAGCAAGAGAGTGCGCCACGTGCAGCCCGACACACTCGGGCTGCATGCGGCAAATCGCCCCGCACCGACTGCGGGATCTGACTTGGCAAGCCTATTTACCTGTAGGAAGGGTCTAGGCCACCACTGAAAAAATCCCGCACCTGTCTAGGACAAGCGTTTGACGCAGAAATGCCTTGGCCGTGGCAACACCCCGAAATGCTTGATTTGAGTAGGCACAGCCTTTGCTGTTAAATAGACGCGGTGTGGCTGCCGTTTATTCCTGCGGCACGTCACATAGGCTGATACCCGCGCACGTGCTCAACGCCTCCCATTGTTCAGAAGCGAACCGTGCCAGTCAGCTCTTCCTTGTGATCCGTCTTAACGTGAGTTAACCAAAATGTTGAAAATCGTCCACCTGCTAACGGGCGTCGCAGCCTTGCTGCTGTCCTTTATTCCGAGCCTGCAGCCTGAAAGCCTGCCCTACCTGGAACAACACGACGCCCTGTACCTGGCCTTGTTCGGCCTTCTTAACCTGACGCTCGCGCCGGTAATCCCTTACTGGAACAAAGGCACGCGTCATCAACTGCAAAACCTGGTCAGTGCGCTGCTGGTGCTGACTGTTGTCGTACAAACCCTCACCCTCCTGGCGCCCATGCCTGAAGTCGGGGGCCATCCGGCCATCCTGCTCAGCCTGGTGATCGCTGTGGTCGCCATCGTTCTTCACCTGGCCATCAGCTTCTACCGCTCGTCTCCAGCGGCCGCGTCGCAAAACTATGACATGACCGACCGGGATACCGGGACCGTCAAGTGGTTCAACACCTCCAAGGGCTTCGGCTTCATTTCCCGCGACTCGGGCGACGATATCTTCGTCCACTTCCGAGCCATTCGTGGCGAAGGCCATCGCGTCCTGGTCGAAGGCCAGCGCGTAGAGTTCTCGGTGATGAACCGTGACAAGGGCCTGCAAGCCGAAGATGTCATCGCTGCCCTGCCGCGTCGCTGATCCCAGCCCTCGCAGCAAAAAAAAACCGCGATCCAGCCTTGGCTGGGTCGCGGTTTTTTTATTGCTTGCGCACTCAATAGTGTGGCGGCGGCGCTTCCTCTTCGGATGACTCGAACTGCCCGCCCATTTCTTCCTGGCGCTTGAGCAGTGCAGTCATTTGCAATTGCAGACGTTCGACGGCCCGCTGCTGGGTGACCAGGATGTCGTTGAGGGTCTCAATGGTGTCGTCCTGGAAGGCCAGGCGGCTTTCCAGGTCGGTGACGCGTTCTTGCAGGTCCATGGTTCAGTCCTGGGTAAAGATGAAGTCGGCAGGCAATAGCTCTCGCAATCGGCTGCGAGTCGCGGCCACCTGCTCTTCGGTGTAGGGCCGGGCCGGGTGCTTGCCCCACACCGGGGCTGGCCAGGCGGCGTCGTCGCGCTTGCGCACAATCACATGCACATGCAACTGGCTGACCACGTTACCCAGCGCGCCGATGTTCATCTTGTCGGCCGCCAGCCCGTCGTTAAGCAGCTGCGCCAGGGCCGTCGTTTCTTGCCACAAGGTTTGTTGATCTGCGACATCCAGTTGAAACACTTCGCTGATACCTTCGATGCGCGGCACCAGGATGAACCAGGGGTAATTGGCGTCATTGGACAGCAGCAGGCGACAGAGCGGGAAGTCCCCAATGGCCAAGGTATCTTGTTGCAGGCGTTGATCTAAGGCGAACACGTGGCACTCCGTTCGGCAGGTCGGTAACAGGTGCCCAGCATACCTTCGAATGCCCAAGGCTTCACGGGCAATGCTGGCGGCCTTGAGGCAACCAGGCAAAAAGATGCACCCTTTAGAGGCAACAGCCCAGGTGAGCAACGCTAGGCCGGGCCTCAACGGGATGCACCAAAATAACCCACCTGTGCCTCAAAGGGATCCGCCGATTACCCACTGATAAGGGTCAACCGGTAACGTTTTACCCAGGTACAGGATTCAGGTACCACCGAACCGGGGTAACACCCTGGCGTCAAGCCCAACCGAAATGGCGTAAAACCCCCGTGCTTATGCGGTTTTTACAGGTTCATCACACTTTTCACGAAAAAATGACATTCGGTAAGTGGTTTGAGCACGCTTGTTGCATTCACCCCCATATCGTCGGCAACGACACCCGTTTGGACACAGGTGTTTCGCGATAAAAATAGTGGCGTTTCAATGTGTATCAGGGATGCGTTCAAACTTTGAAAGAAGTCTGAAAACAGCATTGAAGTTGTCAGCCTGGATACATTTCAGGCTGTGAATTTGCGACATGGATCTAGCGATTTACGACAGCCTCGTAAAGAAGCTGAAAGGATAATTGAGTAAGTATCGTCAATAGGGTCTGCGTGAGATAACTTTGCGCCGACACAAAAAGAAAGAGCCGCCCAGATAAAAATACAGGTGGGACGGCAGTACTCTTCCTAAAACCAAAGGAGCAAATCACGATGCGCGTGATGAAGTGGAGCATGATCGCCCTGGCTGTTTCAGCAGGCACCTCGCAGTTCGCAATGGCGTCCGCCCAGGACGATTCCAAGGGCTTTGTTGAAGACAGTACGTTCAGCATCAATACTCGCGCGCTGTACTTCAGCCGTGACTTCCGTAACAACCCGTCGGGCCCAGGCTCCAAGAGCCGTGCTGAAGAAACCGGCCTGGGCTTCAATGCCCTGTACGAATCGGGCTTCACCCAAGGCACCATTGGTGTCGGTGTCGACGTGATCGGCCTGATGGGCGTCAAGCTCGACAGCGGCAAGGGCCGCGCCGGCACCGGCCTGTTCCCAACCGGTTCCGACGGTCGCTCGCAAGATGACTATTCCAAAGGCGGCGGCGCGGTGAAGTTCCGCATCTCCAACACTGTGCTGAAAGTCGGTGACCAATACACCACAGCCCCAGTGTTTGCCTCCGACGACAGCCGCCTGCTGCCAGAGCTGCCGCAAGGTATCTCCATCACCAGCAACGAAATCAAGGGCCTGAAGCTTGAAGGCGGTCACTTCACTTCCAGCGTCGCGCAGAACCAGACCTACCACGACAGCCTGGGCCTGACCAAAACCGACTTCGTCGGCGGTGTGTATGCCTTCACTCCAGAAGTCACCGGCAGCCTGTACTACGCGAAAACCGAAGATTACTTCCGCAAGTACTACAGCAACCTGAACTGGACCCACGCCCTGAGCAATGATCAGTCGTTCGCCCTGGACTTCAACATCTACGACACCAAGAGCGACGGCGCCGGCCTGCAACGCGCAGAGAAAGATGGCGTGACCAAGCTCGACAACCGCGCCTTCAGCTTGCAGGGCGCGTACACCATCGGTGCTCACACCTTCACCCTGGCAGCCCAGAAAGTCACCGGTGACGGCGACTACGGTTACGGCGTAGACGGCGGCGGCACTGTGTTCCTGGCCAACTCCATCGCCCGTTCCGACTTCAACGCCGAAGGCGAAAAGTCCTACCAGGCGCGTTATGACATCAACATGGCAACCTTCGGCATTCCGGGCCTGAGCTTCATGACCCGTTATGTAACCGGTAGCGGCGCCAATACGGGCACCACCTCGAATGGCAAAGAGTGGGAACGCGACATCGAAGCCAAGTACGTGATCCAGAGCGGCCCGGCAAAAGACCTGAGCCTGCGCCTGCGTCAAGCGACTTACCGTTCCGGTGATGGCGTGTACTACGGTTCGCCATCGATCGACGAGCTGCGTCTGATCGCCAACTACCCGCTGAACATCTTGTAATTGCCGGTTCAATTACAACGATGACTTGAGGCCTCGGCCTTAAACAAAAAGCCGCTCCTCTGTTTAAACAGGGAGCGGCTTTTTTATTGCAGTTTTATTTCAACCAACAAAACAACTAGCAAGCTAAGTAACTAGTTTTTCAAAGCTGACCTTTCGGCCAACTTCGATAGCATCACGCCAAGTTACTTCGGCGCACTTTCCTGCATCACTCGAATAACCCGTTGCGGAAACGGAATATCAATCCCGGCCGCTTTCAAACGGTCACGCGCCAGCTCATTGAACATAAACATCACGTCCCAATAATCCGGTGTGTTGGTCCAGCAACGCAGGGAGACGGTGATGGAACTGTCGCCCAAGGTCGACACCACCGCCACGGCGGCAGGGTCCTTCAGTACACGCGGGTCTTCAGCCAAAGCCAGCAGCACTTCACGGGCCTTCTGCAGGTCCGCCTCATAGTCCACACCCACGTCAAACACAACCTTGCGGGTCGGCTGGCGGTTGGTGTTGGTGATAAGGCCGTTGGACAGGCTGCCGTTGGGAATGATCACCGTCTTGTTGTCGCCGGTGCGCAGCACCGTGTGGAAGATCTGGATGCTGTCGACGGTACCCGAGGTACCCTGGGCTTCGATCCAGTCACCGATACGGAACGGGCGGAACAACAGAATCAACACGCCGCCGGCAAAGTTCGCCAGGCTGCCTTGCAAGGCCAGGCCGATTGCCAGGGTAGCGGCACCGATCGCCGCAACGAACGAGGTGGTGGCCACACCAATCATCGAGGCCACGTTGACCACCAGCATGACTTTGAGCGCGATGTTAGCAAGGCTGGTGATGAAGTGTTGCAGTGCCAAGTCAGCGTTACGCATGGCCAGCAGACGGCCCACGCGGTGAGTCAAGACGTTGATCAGCCACCAGCCGATGGCCAGGGTGACCAACGCCAGCAATACGCGGCTGCCATATTCCATGATCATGGGGAGCCAAGACTGGGAGGTCTTGATCAGGTGATCCATTTCAGCGTTCAAATCCATCTACTTTCTCCTGTTGTGCGGCGATAAGGCTGTATTGACTGCCTGAAAACGCAATTGAGCCCCGAAGGGCTCAATTGTAGGCAATGATGCTTGGGGCGTGGGACGTCAAAAGTGCCCACAGGTTCCCCAAAGTGCCATCAGTCGCGGAAGTTATTGAACTGCAGCGGCATGTCAAATGTCTTGGCGCGCAGGGCCGCGATGGCCTCTTGCAGGTCGTCACGCTTCTTGCCGGTGACACGAACCTGCTCGCCCTGGATGGCGGCCTGGACCTTGAGCTTGGCGTCCTTGATGTGCGCCACGATCTTCTTGGCCAGCTCTTTGTCGATGCCTTCCTTGAGCACGGCTTCCTGCTTCATCAGTTTGCCTGAGGCGTAGGCGTCCTTGACTTCCAGGCACTGCACGTCGATCTTGCGCTTGACCAGGGCCAGCTTGAGGATCTCGATCATCGCTTCCAGCTGGAAATCGGCTTCAGCGGTCAGGTTGACGGTCAGTTCCTTTTCCTTGAATTCGAAGCTGCCCTTGCCTTTCAAGTCATAGCGACGGTCCAGTTCCTTGACGGCGTTCTCGACGGCGTTGGTGACTTCGTGTTTGTCCAGTTCAGATACCACGTCGAACGAAGGCATGTGATTTCTCCAATATAAGGGGCGGGCTCAGTAGAGATGGAGCGCGCCCGAGCTAAAATGCCGGGGCATTATAGCGGTTCTTTCGCGCCGTTCACCGCTGGCGACCTTATGGAGTACACACTGATGTCGACCCCGTGGCATATTCTTGGCGCCGGCAGCCTGGGCACCCTCTGGGCCACGCGGCTGGCACGTGCGGGGGTGCCCGTCAGGCTGATTCTGCGCAATGAGGCGCGCCTGGCCGACTATCGAGCCGGCCAAGGGCTGACCCTGGTCGAGCAGGGTGTGGAACAGACTTACCCGGTAGTCGGTGAAACGCCTGACAGCCCGGAGCCGATTCATCGCCTGCTGGTCGCGTGCAAAGCCTACGATGCTCAAAGCGCTATCGCCCAGTTGCACCCTAGACTTGCGCCCGACGCCGAACTGATCCTGCTGCAAAACGGCCTTGGCAGCCAGGACGCAGTGGCTGCACAAGTGCCGTTGGCCCGTTGCATCTATGCCTCAAGTACCGAAGGCGCGTTTCGCGAAGGCGACTGGCGGGTGGTATTTGCCGGCCATGGTTACACCTGGCTGGGGGATGCGAGCCACCCCACGCCACCGCTGTGGCTGAACGACCTGCAAGCGGCCGGCATTCCCCACGATTGGGCCAGTGATATCCTCACACGCCTGTGGCGCAAGCTGGCGCTCAATTGCGCCATCAACCCGCTGACCGTGCTTTACCAGTGCCGCAACGGCGGTTTGCAAGCCCACGCGTGTGAAGTGGCAACCTTGTGCGCTGAATTGGCCGAGCTGCTGGAATGCTGCGGCCAACCTGCTGCCGCACAGGACCTGCACAGCGAAGTGCAGCGGGTGATCCAGGCCACGGCGGCCAATTACTCGTCCATGCACCAGGACGTGGCCAACCACCGACGTACCGAGATCAGCTACCTGCTGGGCTATGCCTGCCAGGCGGCGGCCCGCCATCAATTGGTGTTGCCGCACCTGCAACAGTTGCAAGCGCGCCTGGTCGAATATCTGCGCACACGCGGATTGGCCAGCGACTGAGGCACGCGCTACCCTGCCTACCTGTCTATCACCTGGGAAACCCCTGATGCCATTGCGCCAGCGTCTTGAAAATCTACCGGTAGGGCAGAAACTGCTGGCGGCCCTGCTGGTGTTGTTGACCACCGTATTGCTGGTGGCCAACCTGACGTTTATCAGCGCCGCCTACTGGATCTCCCAGGAAAGCATGGCCCCCCAGGCCTTGCAGTCCATTGGTCGACTGGTGTCCAACCCCGCGCTTGCCGCCGAGGCCCTTGAGTCTCCGACCAAGGCCGAGGCGCTGCTCAATGAGCTGACCAGCTATTCACCGTTGCGCGCCGCCGCTTTGTACGATGGCGAAGGCAACCGCCTGGCGCAGATGCAGCACGGCGACCGCCTGCACCTGCCGGACCACTACCGGCATATCGAAGCGTGGCGCCTCACTGAATTTCGCAGCAACCAGGTCATCACCCTGCCCCGTGGCACTCAGCCTTCGGGGCATTTGTTGCTGGTGGCCAGCAGTGAGCTGCCGGTGGCGTTCTATACCGGCACGCTGACCGCCAGCCTGGGCATCCTGATTTTCAGTGTGTTGTTGTGGCTGGTCATCGCCCGGCAGATCAAACGCCTGATCACACGGCCGATTCATGAACTTGAAGAACTGTCCCGCCAGGTGACCCGCGAGGAGAACTACGCTTTACGCGCCGGGCGTGGCAACCGTGATGAAATCGGCAGCCTGGCCGAAGCGTTCAACACCATGTTGTCGCGCATCGAAGCCCGTGAGCAGCAGCTCAAACGCGCGCGCGACGACTCCCAGGCTGCGTATGACCAGGCTCAGGGCCTGGCCGAAGAAACCCGGCATACCAACCGCAAGCTGGAACTGGAAGTCCAGGTACGCAGCAAGATCGAGAAAAAGCTCACGGGCTTCCAGAACTACCTGAACAGCATTATCGACTCGATGCCCTCGGCGCTGATCGCCCTGGATGAACAACTCTACGTTACCCAGTGGAACCAGGAAGCCACCGCCCTATCCGGCACTCGCCTGGACGAAGCCCTGAACCAGCCGGTTTTCCTGGCCTTCCAGCCGCTCAAGCCGTACCTGCCACAGATCAAGGCCACCGTGGAGCAACACACGGTGGAGCGGATTGAGCGGGTCACCTGGATCAAGGACGACGAGCCCAAGCATTACGCGCTGACGTTCTACCCGTTGATGGGCGGCGCCGGGCGCGGAGTGGTAATCCGAATCGACGACATCACCCAGCGCCTGTCCCTGGAAGAAATGATGGTGCAATCGGAAAAAATGCTCTCCGTGGGCGGCCTGGCCGCAGGTATGGCCCATGAGATCAACAACCCGCTGGGCGCGATCCTGCATAACGTGCAGAACATTCGCCGGCGCCTGTCTCCCGAGCTGCCCAAGAACCTGGAACTTGCCGAACAGGTGGGTATCGAGCTGGAGACGGTCAACCGATACCTGCAAGGCCGCGAAGTCCCGCAATTGCTCGACGGCATTCAGCAGGCCGGGGCGCGTGCCGCGAAAATCGTTACCCATATGCTCAGTTTCAGCCGCCGCAGCAATCGCCAGATGGCGCCCTGCGATTTGCCGGCGCTGATCGACCAGGCGGTGGAAATCGCTGGCAACGACTTTGATCTGACCATTGGTTTCGACTTCAAGGGTCAGGCGATCATCCGCCAGTTCGATCCGCAACTGGGCCCGGTACCCGGCACCGCCAACGAGCTGGAACAAGTGCTGCTCAACCTGTTGAAGAACGCCGCCCAGGCCATTCACCTGCGTGAAGACGACAGCGAACCTGGGCGCATTATCCTGCGCACCCGTCTGAACCCGCCGTGGGCAGAAATCCAGGTAGAAGACAACGGCATAGGCATGAGCGAAAACGTGCGCAAGCGCACGTTCGAACCCTTCTTTACCACCAAGGAAATCGGCCAGGGCACCGGGCTAGGCCTGTCGGTGTCGTACTTCATCATCACCAACAACCACAAGGGCCAGATGGAGGTGCATTCCACCCTGGGCCAGGGCACCTGCTTTACCTTGCGCCTGCCTTTGGCCGGCAGCCAATTGCCCCCCACTGAACTTACCCAACTGGAGCACTGACCATGGGCTTTCGCCTGTCGAAGATCTACACCCGTACCGGCGACAAAGGCGAGACCGGCCTCGGCGACGGCCGCCGCGTGCCCAAGGACCATCCACGCGTGGAAGCGATTGGCGAGGTGGATACCCTGAACAGCCAACTGGGCCTGCTGCTGGCCAACCTTGAAGAACAAAGCGGCAAGCACCCGGCGTTGAAGGACGTGATTGAAGTGCTCACGCCTTGCCAGCACCGTCTGTTTGACTTGGGCGGTGAACTGGCAATGCCGGTATACAAGGCGCTGAATGCGGCGGAAGTGGATCGGCTGGAAGCAGCGATTGATCGCTGGAACGAGGAAGTCGGGCCGCTTGAGAATTTCATCCTGCCCGGCGGCTCAGCCTTGATTGCCCAGGCCCATGTGTGCCGCAGCCTGGCGCGCAGCGCCGAGCGCCGCTGTCAGCACTTGAATGCGGTGGAGCCACTGGAGGGTGTGGGGTTGGCGTACATCAATCGGTTGTCGGATTTGCTGTTTGTGGCGGCCAGGGTGATTGCCAAGCGCCAAGGCGTTGCGGAAGTGTTGTGGCAGGCGGCGGCCAAGCCACACTGACCTGATCGCTCCCACGCTCTGCGTGGGAATGTATCAAGGGACGCTCCGCGTCCAAAACATGACGCAGAGCGTCACAGGAGGCATTCCCACGCAGAGCGTGGGAATGATCATCACACCTGCGGCCAGAACGCTCGAATACCTGCCACACCTTGCGCACCAGCCTCCCAGGCCTGCTCCCGCTGCGCCGGCCCAACCCCGCCCAACAGAAACACCGGCTTGCTGAACCCGGCGATCAACTGCTGCGCCTGCTCCCACCCCAACGGCTGGGCATCCGGATGGGTCTGGGTCGGCTGCACCGGCGACAGGGTGACGAAATCCACGTCCATCATTTCTGCCAGGGCCAGCTCTTCCGCGTTGTGGCACGAAGCCGCCAGCCAACGGTCTTTGGGCAGTGGGCGGCCCTTACTGGCGTATTTGCGCAACTGCGCCGAGGTCATGTGCCAGCCGGCAGCTGGGAAATCCCCCAGCCACTCGAACGGCCCCTTGAGCATCAATTGCGCCTTGCCGGCACACAGGCCCACCGCATCTACCGCCAGGTCACGGTATTTGGGGTCATAGCCGTTGGGCGCACGCAGTTGAACCAGCTTGATGCCACCAGCAATAGCCTTTTGGATACCGCGCAACAGCGTCGGGGTCTCCAGCTCGCCAGGGGTGATCAGGTACTCGGCGGGCAAGCGTGCCGCGGCGACAATCGGCGCATTCGCCGCCGGAAATTCATAGTTGACCAGGTCCCGCGGTGCCACCCACGCCAACGGCTGCCCTTCAGCGCCATGGGGCTCGCCGGTAAAAGCCGAGACTTCCCAGACATCCAGCAATACCTGCTTGTCCGGATAGTCATGTTGCACCTTGATCAGCGGCCGCGCCGTGGTGACCTGGATGCCCAGCTCTTCCTGCAATTCACGGGACAAAGCCGTGGCAACCGACTCATCAGCCTCCACCTTGCCGCCGGGAAACTCCCAGAGCCCGCCTTGATGCTGAGTATCGGCACGGCGCGCCAGCAGGATCCTGCCATCGACACCGCGGATCACCGCTGCTGCTACATGCACTCGTTTCACGCCACTGCTTCCTCTCGTCGTAGCCCTTTGTAGGAGCGAGCTTGCTCGCGAAGAACGTCAACGATAACGCGTGCATCCAGGATAACCGCGATGGCATTGAGTTTTTCGCGAGCAAGCTCGCTCCTACAGGGGGAGGGTCATTTTCAGGTACGGTATTCCGCGTTGATCTTCACGTACTCGTGGGACAGGTCGGTGGTCCAGATGGTTTCGCTGCAGTCACCACGACCCAGTTCGATACGGATGGTGATTTCTTCCTGCTGCATCACCGCCGAGCCCTGGGCTTCGGTGTAGGTTTCGGCGCGGGCGCCACGGCTGGCGATGCACACGTCACCCAGGAACACGTCGATCTTGCTCACGTCCAGGTCCGGCACGCCAGCACGGCCGACAGCCGCGAGGATACGGCCCCAGTTCGGGTCCGAAGCAAACAGCGCGGTCTTGATCAGCGGCGAGTGCGCCACGGTGTAGCCCACATCCAGGCATTCCTGATGGTTGCCGCCACCGTTGACTTCAACAGTGACGAACTTGGTCGCGCCCTCGCCGTCACGCACGATGGCCTGGGCCACGTCCATGCACACTTCAAACACTGCCTGTTTCAACGCCGCGAACAATGGACCTTCGGTGGAAGTGATTTCCGGCAGGTTGGCCTGGCCGGTGGCGATCAGCATGCAGCAGTCGTTGGTGGAGGTATCACCGTCGATGGTGATGCGGTTGAACGACTTGTTGGCGCCGTCCAGCATCAGGCGTTGCAGCACATCACGGGAGACTTTGGCGTCGGTGGCGATATAACCGAGCATGGTGGCCATGTTCGGACGGATCATGCCTGCGCCCTTGCTGATACCGGTGACGGTGATAGTCACGCCCTCATGCACGAACTGACGGCTCGCTCCTTTTGGCAAGGTATCGGTGGTCATGATGCCGGTAGCCGCAGCCGCCCAGTTATCCACAGACAGATCATCGAGCGCGGCTTGCAGGGCGCCTTCGATTTTTTCCACCGGCAGCGGCTCACCGATCACACCGGTGGAGTACGGCAGCACCTGGCTGGCATCGACGCCGGTCAACTGGGCCAGCTTGGCGCAGGTGCGCGCCGCCGCCACCAGGCCGGGCTCGCCGGTGCCCGCGTTGGCGTTGCCGGTATTGGTCAGCAGGTAGCGAATCGACCCGGCCACGCGCTGCTTGGCCAGAATCACCGGCGCGGCGCAGAAGGCATTGAGGGTGAACACGCCCGCCACGGTCGAGCCTTCCGCACAACGCATCACCACCACATCCTTGCGCCCCGGGCGCTTGATGCCCGCCGAAGCGATACCGAGTTCAAAACCGGCAACCGGGTGCAACGTGGGCAAAGGACCAAGACCAACAGCCATGAATGCGCTCCTCAAAAATAGGTGATGTCTGTGCCGTCGCTATCGACGGTGGGAATTAATGGCAAAACGCCGCGACGGCAAAGGCCGGTCGCGGCGCGGGGTGTTGCAGCGTCAGGCGAAAATCTTATTCGATCTGGCCGTGGCAGTGTTTGAATTTCTTGCCCGAACCGCAGTAGCACAGCTCGTTGCGGCCCAGCTTCTGGTCATTCCGAACCGGGGTCTGGGCCAGGGCCACATCGACCTCTTCACCCAATGCTTCAGGCTCATCCAGGCCCGGCGCTTCGTCATGCTGGAACTGCATGCGCGCCGCCAGTGCTTCGGCTTCCTGACGCAGGCGTGCTTCTTCCTCGATCGGGTCTTCGCGACGCACCTGAACGTGGGACAGCACGCGGATCGAATCGCGCTTGATCGAATCCAGCAATTCGGAGAACAGCGTGAACGACTCGCGCTTGTACTCCTGCTTCGGGTTCTTCTGGGCGTAGCCACGCAGGTGGATACCGTGGCGCAGGTGGTCCATGGTCGACAGGTGGTCTTTCCACAGGTCATCCAGCACGCGCAATACGATCTGTTTCTCGAAGGTGCGCAGAGCTTCGGCACTCGCCTGCTCTTCTTTCTCGTTGTACGCCGCCAGCAACTCGGCCATCAGTTTTTCGCGCAGGGTTTCTTCATACAGGTGGTCGTCTTCGTCCAGCCATTGCTGAACCGGCAAGTCCACACCGAAGTCGCTCTTCAATGCCGCTTCCAGGCCGGCAACATCCCACTGCTCAGGCAGCGACTGTGGCGGAATATGGGCGCTGACAGTGGCGTTGAGCACGTCCTGACGGAAATCAGCGATGGTCTCGCCAATGTTGTCGGCGGCCAGCAACGTGTTACGCATGTGATAGATCACTTTACGCTGTTCGTTGTTGACGTCGTCGAACTCGAGCAGTTGCTTGCGAATATCGAAGTTGCGGCCTTCTACTTTGCGCTGGGCCTTCTCGATGGCGTTGGTCACCATGCGGTGCTCGATCGCTTCACCGGACTGCATGCCCAGGGCTTTCATGAAGCTCTTCACCCGGTCCGATGCGAAGATACGCATCAGGCTGTCTTCCAGCGACAGGTAGAAACGGCTGGAACCGGCATCACCCTGGCGGCCGGCACGGCCACGCAGTTGGTTGTCGATACGACGCGATTCGTGACGCTCGGACGCGATCACCTGCAAGCCACCGGATTCCAGCACAGCCTGGTGACGCTTCTGCCAGTCGGCCTTGATCTGGGCGATCTGCTCAGGCGTCGGGTTGTCGAGCGAGGCCACTTCCACTTCCCAGTTGCCGCCCAACAGGATGTCGGTACCACGACCGGCCATGTTGGTGGCGATGGTCAGTGCGCCTGGGCGACCGGCCTGGGCAATGATCTCGGCTTCTTTTTCGTGGAACTTGGCGTTCAGTACCTTGTGCTCGATGCCTTCCTTGTTGAGCAGGTTGGACACGTGCTCGGAGGTCTCGATGGTGGCGGTACCCACCAGGATCGGACGGCCCTTGGCCATGCCGTCCTTGATGTCGTTGATGATCGCCGCGTATTTCTCTTCGGCGGTCAGGAACACCAGGTCGTTGTAGTCTTTACGCGCCAACGGTTTGTTCGGCGGAATGACCATCACGGCCAGGTTGTAGATCTGGTGGAATTCGAACGCTTCGGTGTCGGCCGTACCGGTCATGCCGGACAGCTTGTTGTACAGACGGAAGTAGTTCTGGAAGGTGGTGGACGCCAACGTCTGGCTTTCGGCCTGGATGTTGAGGTGTTCCTTGGCTTCGATGGCCTGGTGCAGGCCTTCGGACAGACGACGACCGGGCATGGTACGACCGGTGTGCTCGTCAACCAGTACCACCTGGCCGTCCTGCACGATGTATTCGACGTTGCGATGGAACAGCTTGTGGGCGCGCAGGCCAGCGTACACGTGGGTCAACAGGCCCAGGTTGTGCGCCGAGTACAGGCTTTCGCCTTCGGCCAGTTCGCCGATCTGGGTCAGCATTTCTTCGACAAACTGGTGACCGGCTTCGTTGAGTTCGACCTGGCGGGTCTTCTCGTCGATGGTGAAGTGACCTTCTTTGGTCACCACGCCTTCCACTTCCTCGATGTGCTGCTCAAGACGCGGGATCAACTTGTTGATCTCGGTGTACAGGCGCGAGCTGTCTTCGGCCTGGCCGGAGATGATCAGCGGGGTACGGGCTTCGTCGATGAGGATGGAGTCGACTTCGTCGATCACGGCAAAGTTGAGTTCACGCTGGAATTTTTCATCCATGCTGAACGCCATGTTGTCGCGCAGGTAATCGAAACCGAATTCGTTGTTGGTACCGTAGGTGATGTCGCAGGCGTACGCGGCGCGCTTCTCTTCCGGCGGCTGGAACGGCGTTACCACGCCGACGGTCAGGCCGAGGAATTCATACAACGGGCGCATCCAGTTGGCGTCCCGGCGAGCCAGGTAGTCGTTCACCGTCACAACGTGCACGCCCTTGCCGGACAGTGCGTTGAGGTAAACGCCCAGGGTTGCCACCAGGGTCTTGCCTTCACCGGTGCGCATTTCGGCAATCATGCCTTCATGCAAGGTCATGCCGCCGATCAACTGGACGTCGAAGTGGCGCATGCCCATGACGCGCTTACCGGCTTCACGGGCAACCGCGAAGGCTTCGGGCAGCAGCTTGTCGAGGGTTTCACCTTTGGCTATGCGGGCCTTGAACTCTTGGGTCTTGGCGCGCAATTGCTCGTCCGACAGAGCAACCATCTGCTCTTCGAAGGCATTGACCAGCTGCACCGTCTTGAGCATGCGTTTGACTTCGCGCTCATTCTTGCTTCCAAAAAGTTTCTTTAACAAAGGCGCAAACATATCGGCAGGTTCTTCCACACATAGGGATGGAGGGCGCACCGTGAGTGGCCCGAGCAGCCCTCACGGCCGCATTGCGAACGCGCATTCTACCCGGAATCGTGGGTGAGGAAAGTGGCGTTGTTCCCTGAGACAGGCACGGCATAGTGAGAGGGCATGTTTAAAATAAGGGCTTTTGCTGGAACTTCAACCCACCAGGCGCAGAAGTTACTTATTGATTTGACGGAGAAAGCCCTGCCGACGCAGAGCCTCAGGGCATACAGGCGCTTTCTGCTAAGATAGCCGCTCTGTTACCTAAGGTGTCTAAACATGGCATTTCGCCCTCTCACAGCCCGCGCGCCCGGCGCGTTGCTCCGCGAAGCCAAACCGCTGAAAGCTATCTTCGGCCAGGCGCAACGCTTGGGCCATCTGCAACGCCTGCTGGAAAGCCAACTGCAGCCGGCCGCCCGGGAACATTGTCACGTCGCCTCCTGGCGTGAAGGCAACCTGCTATTAATTGTCACCGATGGGCATTGGGCGACCCGCTTGCGCTACCAACAGAAGCGCTTGCAGCGCCAGTTGATGGCGTTCGACGAATTTGCCAATTTGACGCGCATTCAGTTCAAGGTACAGCCACCCACCGTGCCGCAAGGCGCAGTGGGGCATACCATGGACCTGTCGGAAACGGCCGCCGAAACCCTTCAGGCCACTGCTGAAGGGATCAACGACCCGGGGTTGCGCGCTGCCCTGGAACGGCTGGCCGCCCATGCCCGGCCCAAAGCCTGAAGCGCTATTTGCGTTTGCTGCCGCCCAGCAACGAACCCAGCAACCCCCGCACCAACTGGCGCCCCATCTGATTGGCGGCCTGCTGCATGGCTGATTTCAACGCCTTGCCCGCCGTGGTCCCCAGGAATGCACCCGCCTTGTCGGTGAAGCTCGGCTCTTCGGCGGCCGGAGCAGCCTGCTCGGCAGGCCCAAGCTCCTTGCGGGCCATCAGCACCTCATAGGCAGACTCACGATCCACTGGTTTGTCATAGCGCCCCAACAGCGGCGAACTGGCAACCAACGCTTTACGTTCGGCTTCGGTGAGCGGCCCGATCCGCGATTGCGGGGGAGCAACCAGTACGCGCTGGACGACTTCCGGCGTGCCCTTTTCCTGCAAGGTTCCCACCAATGCCTCACCAGTGCCCAATTCTGTAAGCACTGACAAGGTATCGAATGTCGGGTTGGGCCGAAAACCGTCCGCCACCGCTCGCAAGGATTTCTGCTCTTTGGCGGTGAATGCGCGCAAACCGTGCTGGATGCGCAGGCCCAGTTGCGCCAGTACCGTATCCGGCAGGTCGCCCGGCGACTGGGTGACGAAGTACACGCCAACCCCTTTGGAACGGATCAGGCGCACCACTTGCTCCAGGCGCTCCTGCAAGGCTTTTGGCGTATCGGCGAACAACAAGTGCGCTTCATCGAAAAACAACGCCAGCAACGGTTTGTCGGCATCGCCGCGTTCCGGCAATTGTTCGAACAACTCTGCCAGCAGCCATAACAGGAAGGTCGCGTAGACCTTCGGCGCTTCATGCACCAGGCGGCTGGCGTCCAGCAGGTGGATGCGACCACGCCCATCACTGGCGGGCTGCAAAATATCCTCCAGTTGCAGGGCCGGCTCGCCAAACAAGGCTTCGGCGCCCTGCTGCTCCAGCACCGCCAGGCGTCGTAACAAGGCCTGGCTGGAACCGGTGGTCATCAAGGCGGCGTCTTCGCCCAGCAGTTCCGGGTGATAGCGCAGGTGATTGAGCAGTGCCTTGAGGTCCTTGAGGTCCAGCAGCAACAGGCCTTCGCGGTCGGCCACTTTGAACGCCGCATAGAGCGCCGACTGCTGGCTGTCGGTGAGTTCCAACAGGCTGCCGAGCAAGAGCGGGCCCATTTCACTGATGGTGGTGCGCAACGGATGACCGGATTGGCCGTGGATATCCCACAGGGTGACCGGGTACGCCTGGGCCGTGTAATCAAGGAAGGGCATACCGGCGATGCGCTCGGCCACTTTGCCCTGGGGGTTGGCGGCGGCGCCCAGGCCGCAGAGGTCGCCTTTGATGTCGGCAGCGAACACCGCCACGCCCGCATCACTGAAGGCTTCCGCCAGGCGCTGCAAGGTGACGGTCTTGCCGGTGCCTGTGGCGCCGGCGATCAACCCATGACGGTTGGCCAGGCGCATGGACTGGGCGATGGGCTGGCCGTCAAGGCCTGCACCGATAAGCAGTTGTGTGGAGTCAGGCATTTCGTCACCTATGGTTAATCTTTAGTGCCGCGAGGTCGATATAGACGGATGTAAGCCCGACAAAGACTAAAAAACGGTCAGATAATTCCGATACGGACCAACGGAGCTATCACCAGAAATACCACACCTTTTTTAACGCTGCCATTTCGCGCCTCCCGCATTGGATGCGCCTCGGATATTAAGACCTTAGCGGACCCTTCAAGCCATGAACAAAAATCTGCGCTTCAGCCACAAGATCCTGCTTGCAGCCTCCCTTATCGTCATCGCCGCCTTTGCGTTGTTTACCCTCTACAACGACTATCTGCAGCGCAACGCGATTCGCGACGACCTCAACAATTACCTGCACGAGATGGGCGACGTTACCGCCAGCAACATCCAGACCTGGCTCACCGGGCGTATCGCCCTGGTGGAAAACGCCGCACAGAACATCGCCATCAACCCTGAAAAAGCCGTCGTCGCCAGCCTGCTGGAGCAGAAAGCGCTGACCTCGTCATTCATGGCGACCTACGTCGGTGACAGCCAGGGCACGTTCACCATCCGCCCTGACACCAAGATGCCCGACGGCTTCGACCCGCGTGTTCGCCCCTGGTACAAGGGCGCCCAGGCCAGTAATGGCTCGACCCTGACCGAACCCTATATCGACGCGGCGACCGGGCAACTGATCATCTCCGTTGCCACGCCCAGTACCAAGGGCGGCCAGAGCATCGGCGTAGTCGGCGGCGACCTGAGCCTGCAGACCCTGGTGGACAACATCGGCGCGCTGGATTTTGGCGGCATGGGCTATGCGTTCCTAGTCAGCGCCGACGGCAAAGTGCTGGTGCACCCCGATAAAGCCCTGGTGATGAAGACCCTGTCGGACGTTTATCCAAAAGACACGCCGAAGATCAGCGGCGACTTCAGCGAAGTGCAAGCCAATGGCAAGACCAATATCGTGACGTTCACACCGATCAAGGGCCTGCCATCGGTGAACTGGTACCTGGGCGTTTCGGTGGACAAGGACAAGTCTTTCGCCATGCTCAGTGAGTTCCGCACCTCGGCGGTGATCGCCACGATCATCGCGGTGGTGATCATCATCGCCCTGCTCGGCATGCTGATCCGCGTCTTGCTGCAACCTTTGCACCTGATGACCCGCGCCATGCAAGACATTGCCGACGGTGAAGGCGACCTGACCCGCCGCCTGACCATCCAGAACAATGATGAATTCGGCACCCTGGGCAATGCTTTCAACCGCTTCGTCGAGCGCATTCATACCTCGATTCGCGAAGTGTCTTCAGCCACCGAGCACGTCAATGAAGTGGCCCTGCGGGTGGTCAGCGCCTCCAACTCGTCGATGGTCAACTCTGACGAACAGGCCAACCGCACCAACAGCGTCGCTGCCGCCATCAATCAACTGGGGGCCGCAGCCCAGGAGATCGCACGCAACGCCGCCCAAGCCTCCAGTCAGGCCAGCGATGCCAGGCACTTGGCCGAAGACGGCCAGCAGGTGGTTGAACGCAATATCAAGGCGATGACGCAGTTATCCAGCATGATCAGCACCTCAAGCACCAATATCGAAGCACTTAACAGCAAAACGGTGAATATCGGCCAGATTCTTGAGGTGATCACCAGCATTTCCCAGCAAACCAATCTGCTGGCGCTCAATGCGGCGATCGAAGCGGCGCGCGCGGGGGAAGCCGGGCGTGGATTTGCGGTCGTGGCCGATGAAGTGCGCAACCTCGCTCATCGCACTCAGGAGTCGGCGCAACAGGTGCAGACGATGATCGAAGAGCTACAGGTGGGTGCCCGGGACTCGGTGACTACCATGAGCGAAAGCCAACGCCACAGCCTGGACAGCGTGGAAATCGCCAACCTGGCCGGCGAGCGCCTTAACAGCGTGACCCAGCGCATTGGCGAGATCGACGGCATGAACCAGTCGGTCGCCACCGCAACGGAAGAACAAACCTCGGTGGTGGAGTCGATCAATATGGACATCACCGAGATCAACACCCTCAACCAGGAAGGGGTGGAAAACCTGCAATCGACCCTTCGCGCCTGCTCGGACCTGGAACAACAGGCCTCGCGCTTGAAGCAATTGGTGGGCAGCTTCCGGATTTGAAATTCACCCGTAGGAGCGAGCTTGCTCGCGAAAAACGTCAACGATAACGCGGGCTGCCTGAAGAAACGCGGCGTCTGCGAGTTTTTCGCGAGCAAGCTCGCTCCTACAGCGTGCATTTGTCCGCTCCCGCCACCGTTATGCTGCGAATCTAAACCGAACATCTATCCTTACCTCAGGTCCATCTAGGGAGAGCAATGGATCGGAGGGATGTTCATCGTGCATATCGCTGACATAACCATGTTCTACGCCCCGGCCAGCGGTGGCGTACGCACTTACCTTGACGCCAAGCACCGGCGTCTGGCGCTCAAGCCGGGCATTCGCCACAGCCTGTTGATTCCTGGCGCACACTTGAGCGAGCAGGACGGCATCTTCAAAGTACCGGCGCCCGCCCTGCCCTTCGGCAAAGGCTATCGCTTCCCCCTTCGTTTGGCGCCTTGGCGAAATGTCCTGCACGATTTACAGCCCGACCTGATCGAAGTGGGCGACCCTTACCTGACCGCCTGGGCCGCGCTGGATGCCCGACGCCAATTGGATGTGCCGGTCATCGGCTTTTACCACTCCGACCTGCCACTGTTGGTGAGCAACCGCATGGGGCCTTGGTTTACCCCCAATGTTGAAGCCTATGTGCGCAAACTCTATGGGAATTTTGACCGAGTGCTCGCCCCCAGCCAGGTAATGGCCGACAAGCTCATCGGGCTTGGCGTCAGAAATGTCTTCGTTCAACCCCTGGGCGTAGACCTGCAAACCTTCACCCCTGAGGTACGTGACCCCGGCCTGCGCGCCGAACTGGGGATTGGCGAAGACACTCGGCTACTGATCTTCGCCGGGCGCGGCTCCAAGGAGAAAAACCTGCCGGTGCTGCTCAACTGCATGAAACGCCTGGGGGAAGGCTACCACTTGCTGCTGGTGGGCTCCGGCATGCCGGCCAGCGTGCCAGACAATGTCACCGTGATTGACGGATTCCGGCCCGCCCAACATGTAGCTCGGCTGATGGCCAGCGCCGACGCCTTACTGCATGGTGGTGACCAGGAGACCTTCGGCCTGGTGATCCTGGAAGCCATGGCCTGCGGTATTCCAGTGGTCGCCGTGGCGGCCGGGGCCTTTACCGAGATTGTCGACGAGCGTTGTGGCCTGCTGTGCGCGCCAAACAACCCCAAGGCCATGGCCGAGGCGGTGCGCGAGCTGTTCAGTACCGACAGCCGACGCCTGGGTGCTCAGGCTCGGCGCCATGTCGAGCAGCATTATGCGTGGGACACGGTAGTCGACAGCCTGCTGGGGCATTACTGCGCCGTGCTGGGCAGCCATGAACCGATGCTCGCCCATGGCTGAGCGCGCGCTGATGCTGGTACTGCACGACGTGGCTCCGCACACCTGGGCCGACTACCGGCCGTTCGTCGAGGCCGTCGATGCACTGGGCCACGTGCCCATCACTTGGCTGGTGGTGCCAGACTTCCATCACCATGACGACTTGGCCGCCCACCGCGATTTTCGGCGCCTGCTCGACAGCCGTGTCGCCAAGGGCGATGAGCTCACCTTGCACGGTTACTACCATTGCGACGACCAACCTCGGCCGCGTACGCCAAAAGAATGGTTTATGCGACGCATCTATACCCACGAAGGCGAGTTTTACCAGCTGTCCGAAGCCGAGGCGTTGCGGCGGTTGACCGCCGGCATTGAGGTATTTGAGCGCAATGGCTGGCCGCTGCATGGCTTTGTTGCGCCCGCCTGGTTGATGAGCGACGGCACCCGGCAGGCATTGCGCCAGTTGCCGCTGAGCTACACCAGCGACCCACAACATCTTTATCGCCTGCCGGACTTCACGCCTATCAACGCCCCCGGCCTGGTGTGGAGCGCCCGCAGCGGCTGGCGCCGGGGATTGTCCAAAATCCTCAGTGATCGCCGTGAACAGCGGTGGCAGGAGGCCCCGCTGATCCGACTGGGTTTGCACCCGGTGGACATGCGCCACAGGTTTTCCCGCGATTATTGGCTAGACACCCTGCAACGCCTGCTCAACACGGGGCGCGTCCCCCAAACCAAGGCCGCCTGGCTGGCGACGCAGCCATGGGCCGACTGATCTGGTTAGTGTTGGCGCTCTTGGTGGCGCTGGTGATCCCATTGTGGCTGGGCGGCGGCGAAAGCATTGCGCGCCTGCGCCAGTTTCCCTTGCCCCAGTTACTGGGGATGTTCGCCATGATCATTGGCTGCTGGCTGATCAACAGTCTGCGTATCCGCCTACTGCTTGGCGAGCATCGCGGCGAGTTAGGCCCGCTTAAAAGCCTTGGCGTGGTGATATCCACCGAGTTCGCCATGTGTGCAACACCCGGCGGCAGCGGCGGGCCGTTGACCCTGATGGCCCTGCTGGCACGCAATGGCATCCGCCCCGCCCAAGGCAGCGCGGTGTTTGCCATGGACCAGTTGAGCGACCTAGTGTTTTTTCTCTGCGCACTGGTGGGGATCTTGCTATATGCGCTGTTCCATAGCCTCAGCCCGCGCCTGGAGTGGTTGCTGGGGCTCAGCGCCGTGTCGATGGTGGGTGGGGTAATCAGTGGCTGGGCCGTGGTGCATTTTCACCGACGGCTGATTCGCCTGGCGGGTTTGGTACTCAAGGCCATGAAGGTCAGTGCTATCACCCGCCGACGCTGGGCACGCCGGTTGCTGCGTTTTCTTGCGGCGTTCAGCGCCACCCTGAAACTACCCCGCAGCACCTTGCTTGGGGTCTTTGCGCTGACCAGCCTGCATTGGCTGCTGCGTTACAGCGTGCTGTACCTGGCGCTGCGCGGGTTGGGGGGCGAGGTGCAGTGGGCCTGGAGCTTTCTGATCCAGATGTTATCCCTGACTGCCGGGCAGTTCAGCCTGGCGCCAGGCGGGGCCGGCGCTGCGGAGTTGACGTCAGCCGCACTGCTGGCGCCCATGGTGGGCACATCCACAGCGGCTGCGGCGATTCTGATCTGGCGCGCGGTGACCTACTACTTCTATTTGCTGGCCGGTGCGCCAGTGTTTCTATTGATGGTCGGCAAACCGCTGCTCAAGCGTCTTTTTCAGGGGCGGCAGGCTGCTCATCCTGCGCCTGTGTCTGTTCCCATAAACGCGCCGCGCCTGGAAAATCAGTATCATCCTCGGCATCCAGCGCGTCCGGGTCGTAACGACTCAAACAGCCCTCGCCCAAGGTAGCAGGCGCCCGTGAGGTGGCTTTATCGAGCGGGTCGCTCATGGGAATCTCCTGAAACAGAAATAAAAAAGGGCCTGGAGAGTTTTACCTCCAGGCCCCGGTGTCTTTCAATCAAAACCGCTGGGTCAGAAGACCACGGTCTTGTTGCCGTGCACCAACACGCGATCTTCCAGGTGGTAGCGCAAGCCACGGGCCAACACCATCTTCTCGACATCACGGCCGAAACGCACCATGTCTTCAATACTGTCGCTGTGGCTGACGCGCACCACGTCCTGCTCGATGATCGGGCCGGCGTCCAGCTCTTCGGTCACGTAGTGGCAGGTTGCACCAATCAGCTTCACGCCACGCAGGGAAGCCTGGTGATAAGGCTTGGCACCAACAAAGGACGGCAAGAAGCTGTGGTGGATGTTGATCACCTTGCCAGCGTATTCGCGGCACAGCTCCGGTGGCAGGATCTGCATGTAGCGCGCCAGCACCACTACATCCGCGTCATGCTGCTTGACCAGGCGCGACACTTCGGCGAATGCCGGCTCCTTGTCCTGTGGGTTGACCGGCACATGGTAATAAGGGATGCCATGCCATTCGACCATGCTGCGCAGGTCGTCATGGTTGGAGATCACGCAGGCAATCTCGCAATCGAGTTCGTCGCTGTGCCAGCGGTGCAGCAGGTCTGCCAGGCAGTGGGATTCGCGGCTGGCCATCAGCACCACGCGTTTCTTCTGCTCTGTATCGGTGATGTGCCAGGTCATCGAAAACTCTTCGGCAATCGGCGCAAACGCCTCGCGGAAGGCTTCCAGGCCAAAGGGCAACGTATCGGCACGGATTTCGTGACGCATGAAAAACCAACCACTGAGATCGTCCGAGTGATGGCTCGCCTCGGTGATCCAGCCATTATGGGAAGCCAGAAAGTTACTGACCTTGGCAACGATGCCAACCCGGTCCGGGCAAGCAATCACCAGCCGAAAAGTGCGCATTAGGGGGAAACTCCAGAACTTCACAAAGGCCGCTATTCTAGCGATTACGCAGAAAAACTGCAGTATTCCCTTGCACCTTATCTTGAGGCATGGCCGTGGTAACACCCCTTAATCGTGTAAGGTTTTACCAGCGCTATATGACGATACAACGGCATGCTCAGGCCGATAGCAAAAAATTAAGGTGATTATCTTTTGCGCATAACGCTTACTAATTAACTCATCGGCCAGGTTTTCTCCCACACATTCAATGTCATTCGCCTAAATACCGTCTTAAATGTTTACTTGATGAAATTGCCTGACTATTATTAGGCCACTCACCCTGTCAATCAGCGTTCTACATAAGGTAGTCCACATGTCACTGATCAACGAATACCGCGCCACCGAAGAAGCTATCAAAGAGCTGCAAGCCCGTTTGAAGAACCTGTCCGAAGACGACAAGCTGAAAACCGAGCTGGAATTCGAAGGCAAATTGCGCACCCTGATGGGTGAATACTCCAAATCCCTGCGTGACATCATCGCGCTGCTGGATCCAGAGTCGAAAGTTAAAGCACCGCGTGGCGCTGTGAAAACTACCGGCACCAAGCGTGCTCGCAAGGTCAAGCAGTACAAAAACCCGCACAACGGCGAAGTGATTGAAACCAAAGGTGGCAACCACAAAACTCTGAAAGAGTGGAAAGCCAAGTGGGGCGGTGACGTAGTTGAAGGTTGGGCAACCCTGCTGGGCTAAGCCCGGTCGGACGTTCACCCGATACGTCACACATGAAAAACGCCAGCTTGCTGGCGTTTTTTATTGTCTGAATATTCTGTAGTTATGCACCTACAGATTCAGGCGCGCCGCTAAGGAATCCACATAGTCCTGCCATTGCGCCAGTACCTGGCACTGAAACGATGTAGCACTAACCGCCAACTCCTCACGCGCCTGCTTAAATGCCAAGAGGGTATTCGGCGCCCCCCACTGTGCATCCGACAAACGTTGCTGACAGAAAAGTTTCCAGCGTTGTTGCTCCTCATTGTTCAAGGTTTCAGGAAAGTTACGCGCCCGGTAGCGAAATAATAATTCCGGCAAACGATGATCATCGAACGGCCACTGCTGACGGGCTAATTGCGCGGGCTCTGCCATGCGAACTTGCTCACATAAACGGCGGTCACGGTCACCAATAAAACCCTCGTAGAGCTGCTGCTCCGGGTCCGAGTTTGACGCAAAGTCTTCCTCGGCATAAATGGCCGCTAACTTGTCCCGCCAAACTTCATGTGCGTCAGTTAGCCGCAGCGCCCGCGCGAGGCAAGCTTCCTTATCCAATTGAAGGCGCTCGAGGTCTTGAGGGCGCAGCACCTTCAACGGCGCAACCACCGGGCAGCGGTTGATATGCAGCAACTTGAGCGGAACCGGCAGTTCACCTTCGGCTAGCTCATCGCGGCGCGTGTAAAGACGCTGACGCAGCGTCGTCGCATCCAGGTCCAACAGCCCTTGTGGATCGAGCCCCAGGTCACAGACGATCAAGGCATTGCGATTGCGCGGGTGCCACGCCAGGGGCAAGACCACGCCCAGATAATGGCGCTCGGCGGAAAAACGCCCCGAGATATGCACCATCGGTTGCAGCAACCGCACCTGATCCATGACCCGCTGCTTGCTGCGCAATTGAAACAACCATTCATACAACTTCGGTTGTTTCTCCCGGACCAACCGCGCCAGGGCGATGGTTGCACGCACATCCGACAACGCATCATGGGCCTGGCCATGGTCAATGCCGTTGGCCTCGGTCAAGCGTTCGAGCTTGAGGGTCACACGCCCATCCTGCTCGGGCCAGTTGATGCCCTCCGGCCGCAGGGCGTAGGCAGTGCGCATCACATCGATCAAGTCCCACCGGCTGTTGCCGCCCTGCCACTCGCGCGCATACGGGTCGAAAAAATTGCGGTACAGACTGTAGCGCGTCATTTCATCGTCGAATCGCAGGGTGTTGTAGCCGGCGCCGCAGGTACCTGGCGCGGCCAGTTCGGCGTGCACCCGAGTCATGAAATCGGCTTCGGCAAGGCCCTTCTCGGCGAGGACACCCGGCGTGATGCCCGTGATCGCGCACGCTGCCGGGTGAGGCAGGATATCGTCGCTGGGCTGGCAATAAAGATTGATCGGCGCACCGACCTCATTGAGCTCAAGGTCGGTGCGGATCCCGGCTACCTGGAGCGGGCGATCGTTGCGCGGGTTGATGCCAGTGGTTTCATAGTCGTACCAGAAAATCGAGGTCACGGGCTATTCCTGTGCTGAAGACCGACAAAGTCTAGGCGCTGCAAGGCGTTGGGGGCCAGCGATACCTGACTGTATAAATACCCAGAAAAACCTCGGGTGGTTGCTTCCACCGTCGACACTGTTAGCATCCGTGTCTCTCAAGTCGCCTCGCACTGCCAAGGATCGCAATGCCATCAACGCCTTTGGATACCCACTATCAGATAGAAACGCCGGAGGGCATCGACCTGCTCCTGCGCCCTGCTGGCCTGCCCTCTCGGGCATTGGCCTTTGCATTCGACCTGGGCGTGCGAGGGATCATCATGGGGATCCTGCTAGTGCCGCTGGCGCTGCTCGGCAATGTGGGGATCGGGCTGGGTTCGCTGCTGCTGTTCGTGGTGAGCTGGTGGTACATGGTGTTGTTCGAAGTGCTCAACCACGGCTGCTCGCCGGGCAAGCAGGTCATGGGCCTGCGCGTGGTACAGGATGACGGCACGCCCATTGGCTGGTCGGCATCATTGATCCGCAACCTGCTGCGTTTTGTCGACATGCTGCCCTTCGGTTATTTCCTCGGCGCGATCAGTTGCCTGCAGCATCCGCACTTCAAGCGGCTCGGCGACCTGGCCGCAGGCACACTGGTGGTCTACCGCGAGCTGCCGCTGGTGCGCCCAAGCATCCCTCAAGCACCCGCCCTGCGCCTGTCATTCGCACTGGAGCTGAGCGAACAGCGGGCCATCCTCGGTTTCGCCGAACGCCAGGCCGAACTCTCGGCCGAACGGGTGCATGAACTGGCCGCCATCCTCGCAGGGCCCCTGCAGGTGCCTGCACCGCGTGCCGTGGAGCAACTCAACGGTGTAGCCCGTGGTTTGTTGGGGCCGACATGAAGCAAAGCCTTTTTGAAAGCCGCCACCAGCATCAATGGCAAACCTTCGCCGAGCAGTTGAAGCAACTGGAGCAAGGTAAAGCCAAGGCCGCCGATGTTGCCGACTTCCCGCATCAATATCGACGCCTGTGCCAACACCTGGCCCTGGCTCAGCAACGCGGCTACAGCAGTTACCTGGTCGATCCGTTGCAACAACTGGCACTGCGCGGCCATCAACAACTGTATCGTCATCGCAGCCATCTGACAGCAAATATACTGGCGTTTCTTCTCGCCGACTTCCCGCGCCTGGTACGCGAACAATGGCGCTTCGTGCTGATCGCCGGCCTGCTGTTCTTTGGCAGCCTGGTGGGGATCGCCCTGCTGGTGTACCTGTTCCCCGACCTGGTCTACAGCATCATCGGCCCCCAGCAGGTGGCCGAGATGCAGGGGATGTACAACCCAGACGCCAGCCGCCTGGGCCGCGCTGCCGAGCGTGCCGCCAGCGAAGACTGGATGATGTTTGGCTATTACGTGATGCACAACATCGGCATCGCCTTCCAGACCTTTGCCGCCGGCCTGTTGTTTGGCCTGGGCAGTGTGTTCTTCCTGATTTTCAACGGTTTGGTCATAGGTGCGGTCTCCGGGCACCTTACCGAAATTGGCTATGGCCAGACCTTCTGGTCGTTTGTCATTGGTCACGGCGCATTCGAGTTGAGCGCCATCACACTGGCCGGTGCCGCAGGCTTGCAACTGGGCTGGGCACTGGTCGCCCCCGGGCGCTTGGCGCGCAGCGAAGCCCTGCGCCTGGCCGCGCGCAAAAGCGTAAGGATGCTCTGTGGTGTCATGGTGTTCCTGTTGATCGCCGCCTTTATCGAAGCCTACTGGTCCTCAACCACTCGCATTGAGCCCTGGATCAAGTACGCGGTAGGCGCCGCCCTCTGGCTGCTGGTGGCCGCTTACCTGACCCTGGCCGGGCGGAGTCGCCATGCGCCTGACTGACGCCAGCGTAGTCATTCGCCCGCGCACTTCCTGGGAAGCCATGGACTTGGGTGTGCTGATGGCGCGGGAACACCGTTTCTTGCTGATGAGCAGTTGGGCGCTGGTGAGCCTTCCGATATTCAGCCTGTTGACGGTGCTGCTCTGGAGTTACCCGTCTCTGGTCATGTTCCTGTTCTGGTGGCTCAAGCCGGCCTTCGACCGCTTGCCGCTGTACATTCTTTCCCAGGCCCTGTTTGCTGAGCCCCCCAGCCTCAAACAGGCCGTTCGCCATTGGCCGCAGTTGCTCAAAGGGCAACTGTTCGCCAGCCTGACCTGGCGGCGGCTGAGCATGAGTCGCAGCTTCACCCTGCCCGTCAGCCAACTGGAAGGCCTGGACGGTGACGCACGTCAACGACGCCTTGGGGTGTTGCTGCAACGTAACGCTGGCGCCGCACGCTGGCTGACGACGATCGGCGTACACCTGGAAATCGGTCTGTGGTTTGGCGGCATGGCCCTGTTCTATCTCTTCATCCCGCAACAGGTTGAACTGGACTGGGACTGGCAACGACTGGTATTGGCATCAGGCTCGGACGTGCTTTGGCTTGAGCACCTGAGCAATGCTTTCTATGCCCTGGTCCTGGTGTTCTGGGAACCCATCTACGTCGCCTGTGGCTTCAGCCTGTACCTCAACCGCCGCACGGTGCTGGAGGCCTGGGACCTGGAACTGGTATTCCGTCGCCTGCGCCAGCGCCTGAACAACGTTGCACCGCTGCTGTTGCTGGTCGTTGGTCTGGCACTGCTACAAATCAGCCCACCGACCATGGCAGATGAAACCACAGCCCATAAGCCACTTAGTACCCAGGCCGCCAGCCAATCCATCCAGGCATTGCTGGAAAAGCCACCTTTCAAGAACCCGGAAACCGTCACACGCTATCGGTTTGGCGAAGAAAAAGCGCCGGTTGAAAACAAGGCCAAGGGCGACGGCAAATTACCCGGCTGGCTCCAGGCACTGCTCGACAACCTTAACAGCGACACCTTCAAATACGTCGCCAAAACCTTGGAAATACTGCTCTGGAGCCTTGTGATTGGCGGCCTGGCCCTGGTGTTCTGGCGTTACCGTGAATGGTTGCTCACGTTCGTCAGCCGCCTCGGACCCACTCGCACTACCGCCCCCTCGCCCGTTCCCGCTCAGTTGTTCGGCTTGGAGCTGGGCGCCGAGACATTGCCCGAAGACATCGCCAGTACCGCCGAACAACTATGGCCCACCCAGCCCCGGGAAGCCCTTGGCCTGCTGTATCGCGGGTTGCTCAGCCGGCTGTTGCACGAGTTCGACCTGCCACTGACAAGCGCCGATACCGAGGGGCAGGTGCTGGAGCGCGTTCATCGTTTGCAACAACCGCAATTACTGGCGTTCAGCGACGAACTGACGCGCCACTGGCAAAACCTGGCCTATGGTCACCGCCTACCGCCCTCTTCAGCCCAACAAAAACTGTGCAGCGACTGGCGTGCTCTTTTCAGTGACGGAGCGAGCCAATGAACCGGGCGTTATGGTGGGTAGCGCTGCTACTGGCGTGCCTGTTGGGTGCGGGCGGCCTATATGGCTGGCACAAGGCAATTCCCTACGAGGAAGTGGTAAATCGCGGCCCGTCACCAGAGGCACGCGCCAACCCTTACCTGGCCGCCGAGCACTTTTTGCGCCAGCAAGGCGTGGTGGTGGCGCATGCCAATGGCCTTGAACGACTCGCCGAACTGCCCGCCAAAGGCCATAGCCTGTTGCTGCTGGGGGAGCGCAGCAACATGACCCCACGCCAGGTCGAACAACTGCTGGGCTGGGCAAAAGCCGGTGGCCACCTGCTACTGGTCGCCGAGGCATTATGGGATGAAGAAACCGGCACCAGCGGTGACTTGCTGCTTGATCGCCTCACTGTCCGCCAAACCTTGAGCGACACCTTCGACGAACCCGCGCCACCGCGTAAAAAAACCAAGCCGGACCTGACCAAGCTGTATGTCGACAACGAAACGGCACCGGCCTATTTCAGTTTTGACACCGACTTCAACCTCACCGACCCCAAGCACCTGGCGCAGTTTTCCGCCAACAGCGCCAAGTCCAGCCACCTGATGCAACTTGACCTGGGGCAAGGCCGCGTCACGGTGATCACCGACAGCGACCTGTGGAAAACCGCGGATATCGGCAAACATGATAACGCCTGGTTGCTGTGGTATCTGAACCAGGGCACTGACGTCACCTTGCTGTTCAACAGCGACACGGACGATCTGTTTACTCTATTGCTCCGTTATTTCCCCCAGGCCCTCGTCGCCCTGGTTGCGCTGCTTGCTCTGGGGCTGTGGCAGGCAGGCATGCGCCAAGGCCCGATCCAGGCACCGGCTCCCAAGGCACGTCGCCAGTTGCAGGAACACTTGAAGGCCAGCGCGGACTTCCTATTGCGCCGCAGCGGCCAGGGCACGTTGTTGCAAGCCTTGCGACACGACATTCTGCGCGCAGCCCGGCGACGCCATCCAGGGTTCGAACACCTCGATGCGTCAGAGCAACGCCAGGTGCTGGAACACCTTACGCGACAACCCCCTCACATCATCAGCCAGGCGCTTGAGCCCGTTGCGCTGAAGCGGCTCTCCAGCGCCGACTTCAGCCGACAGGTGGCGCACCTGCAAACCCTCAGGAATGCCTTATGATCCGGCACCTTGCAACCGTTAAATATTCCGTCTAAAAGAAACAGACCCTCACGATTTCATAGTTCCACGATGTGCTTGAGGGTCGATCTAATAGCCCTAGCTCTGCCAGAGCAGACAAAGGGATTGGCTGCCTAGTCAGTACAGGGGATGGCAGATGGAGCTTGTGTGGGCTACTGACGATTTGGTGATCGCTGGGCAACCCTATCCTGGATTCCCCATTCTGCTATGGGACTCAATGGAAAGTTGTGTCCCGGCCAATCAGTTCTTTCGTCACTACCTGTTTCGCGGGGTCATTGGCTCTAAGCGATCCTGGCCCAGCACCGGACGCGCGCTCTACGACTTTTTCAGCTTCATCCAGGCTCATGAGCTGGACTGGTGCGACGTTGATCGTGGCGAGGCAAAGAGCCTTGTGGCGGCCTATCGGGACTACAGCCTGATTGCGTGCGAACTGGCATCGAACACCACTCGCCAGCGTCTGCATTACATCTGCAAGTTCTACGAGTTCGCGCAAAAGGAAGGGTGGGTGAAGCGCCTGCCCTTCGCCTATGAGGAACGCAGCGTGAGGCACGGGAGACGTTTTCTTGCACATATTGATGCAAGTGGCGGCAAGGCTATGGCAAACGATGTGATGCCGCGTAGGCATAAGACTCTGCCCAAGTTCCTGAACATGGCCGACGTCAAGGCGCTACTGACCGCTGCGGAGAATCCGCATCACCGCATGATGATGCGCCTGGCGCTGCATACGGGTCTGCGCCGCGAGGAACTCGCCGCCTTTCCGCTGTCCTATGTCTTCGATCCAGACAAGGCGTTACGAACCGAGCGCAACCTTCGCATCTACCTCGATCCATTCGACGGCAGCGGCATGGTGACCAAGGGCAGCAAACCGCGAGGTATCTACGTTAGTCGCGAGTTTATGGCTGAACTCTACCGCTATGTGACGAAGTTCCGCAGCGAGCGTGCGTCGCTGAGCAAGACCCCGCAAAGGGCGCTGCTCCTCAACCAGTTCGGACGACCGTACGGTGGGGACGGCAAGAGCATCAATCGGATCATCAGCAAGGTAGGCAAGCGGGCGGGGATCAAGGTCCATACGCATATGCTCCGACATACCTATGCCACACATACCCTGATCAGTCTTCAACGCAATCCAGCGAGCGGACTGGAACCACTAGTATTCATCCAACGGCAACTTGGCCACAGTTCGATTCAAACAACCATGGTGTACCTGCATCTGGTCAACGAAATAGCCGACGAGGCTGTGCTGGCCTATGACGATGAGTTGAACGCGCTAGTGGGGGGACTTGATGGGCAAGCGCAAGGTATTTACTAAAACCGATCTCAGCGTCCCGCAAGTCGAGCACTGTCACAACGCGGCAGGCAATGTGGTCATTCTCCCCGAGGTCATCCCGCCGACTAACACTACGATCGAGTTCGGGCGGAACTCTATTAACGCCCGTCGCTTTAAGTTTGGCCGCTGGTACGGTGTCGGCATCGACCACGTTACCTACGCCTGTCAGCGCCAAATCGAGCGGTTCCTCGCCGGCCAGGACCAAGCCGCCTCAGTCACCACAATTATTAGCTATTGCAACACTGGCCTGTGCAACTTCCTTGACTACTGTGTGCTACGTGGGATGGCTTTTAGTCGTAACTTAGCTTTGTCTGATTTACATCGGGATCTGATCGACGGCTACCTTGCACATCTGGCGGGGCGGGGCTGGGTTACTAATACTCAGAAAAGCGTCTATTCGAAGACCAAGCCTGTGCTGCTCGCCTTGGGTCGGCGTGGGCTGATCACTCTTATCGACTCCGGCAATGCAGCCACCTTTCCGCGCAACCCTTTCCCAAACAGCAACCTCAAGGGCAAGGGCGAGACAGCGCTATCTAAACGCGAGCGACAAGCATTCAAAATAGCACTCAGGCAGGCTCTTAAGCCGATCTGGGATGACGACGCACCAGTGACCAAGGAGCTACTGGTCTTCGCTCTGTTGGTCATTGCGCTGCACACCGGACGCAATACAACTCCACTGCTGGAAATGGGCCGGGACTGCCTGCGGCCGCACCCCAAAGACAACGCCGTATTTCTGGTGCTATGGAAGCGGCGTGGTTACAACACCAGCAAAGTGGCGCTACGCTCAGACTCGAACGCCAATCGCCTCCTGGAATCAACACCGAGTGTGAGAACCAACGTGGAGCGACTAATCCGCCGCGTGATGTCGCTGACCGAGTCTCTGGATGCAGATGCCCCGGACGACCTGAAGGGCAGAGTATGGCTATATCGATATGGTAGCGATAAGGGTGCCAGTCGAGTCTCGGCTTTGAATCAAAATGTGCTAGCTAAGGCGACAAGTAGCCTCGTAACCAAATATAGCTTGACCGACAGCGACGGGAAGGCACTACGCATCAACGTCTCGCGCCTTCGCAAGACCTTCGCTAATCGTATCTTCGAGTTGACCGATGGCGATTTAACGACTTCCGCCGCGGCGCTCGGCAACACTCCCCAGGTGGCCGACCAGAACTACTTGGCGCCCGGCGAAGATGCCCGTCGCAACTGGCAGTTCATGGGTGAGGTACTGGTGCAGGAGTTGCTGACTAACACCATCGGTACGACCTACAAGGACACCCCCATGGGCCACTGCTCCGACTTGGTATACGGACAGTACGCCCCGGCGCGCGAAGGCGCGACTTGCATGAATTTCATGAACTGTCTGCGCTGCAAGCACTACGCGGTGACGGCAGAAGATCTGTACAAACTGTTCAGTTTCTATTTCCGCGTACTGACCGAGCGCTCGCGCATGGACAAGCGGCGCTGGGCACGGGAATACGCCCACATTCCACGGCTGATTGAGCATTACATCGTTGCCGAGGGGCTGCGCCGCGGCACCTTTAAGGCCACAGCAGTGGAAGCCGCCCGTGAGCGCGCCCGAACCCAGCCACACCAGTTCTGGTCGATTGATTTGATTGACAGCCTGGAGACATTTTCATGAACGGCAACCTCCTGACGGTACCACCCCAAGTACCTCTTCCCACCCAGCCGAACGATGTGTATGAGCTCGCCGAATCCGAGCGCGACGCTCTGATCATCAGCGCGACCAAGGTCGGTGAACACTGGGTCATCCTCAGTTGCTACGGCGATGACACCTGGCAACTCGACGGCTTCCCCAACAACATCTCTACCAGTAAAACACGACTGGATTTCAGCATCGTGCCACCGGTATTTCGGGCGGTAATGAAGGCGGCGCTGTATCGTTATCTCCGGAGTGGGCGCACAGATTCGGGTCGGCCTAAAGGCAGCATAGTGCGACAACTTTTCTTTAATGCAATGATATTCCTTCGGCATTTGAAGGTGCTCAAGCTCGACCATCTGGGCGCGGTGACACCTCTGGTATGTGCGAGCTATGTGACCGCCTGCAAAGCGTACCGGCAACCCCACCGGTCTAAGGGAAAACCGCTGTCGCAAGAGGGACTACGTAGACGTTTAGCGGCCGTCGAAGCGCTCTATGAACTGAGCCAGTACACCAATGATCCAATGCCAAAGCATCCCTGGCCAGAGACGTCCTCTTTAGCAATGGCAGGGCTTACCGGTAGCGGCTCCCGTCAGAAGAAAGACAGCAAGACGCCGCTGATCCCCGATGATGTGTTCTGCATCCTGTTCGAACGGGCCTACCTGCAGGTTGAACGCGGCCATCAACTGTTAGACCTTCGCGATAAGTTGGAAGTCATCGCGAAGGAGCGAAAGGGGCAATGTCGCGAAGCAGTCATAGCGGCCAAGAATCGCCTTCTGAGCGATAGTGGTCGGAAGGGAGGTCTGAGAGCATTCAACCGGGCGCTGAGCGACCTGCGTACGGCCTGCTACATCATCCTGGCCAGCACCTCCGGCTGTCGCCACCATGAGTTGGCAAACTTGCGGTTGGGTGCGCACCACCGTACCCAAGACGATGAGGGCACCATCTATCATTGGATGCGCTCGCGGTCGGACAAGACTGACGTAGGAATTCATGACTGGATGATCCCTGAGGCAGCCGTGCTTAGCCTGCGGGTGATGGAACGCTGGTGCGCGCCCTATCAGGCCATGATTGCTGCAGAGATCGTGCGCCGCCGCCGCGCCAACCCACATGATCCGCGAATTGTAGAGGCGCAAAAGCACCGGCATGCGTTATTTCTCGGCGTATATCCAAAAGAGGGTAACCAAGTACGCACGCTTACCACGTGGGGTTTGGGTTTCAACTTAAACATATTCGTCAAGGATTGCGGGTTGAACTGGAGTCTCACCAGCCACCAGTTCCGCCGCAAGTTTGCCAACTACGCTGCGCATAGCCGCTTCGGTGACCTACGTTATCTCAAGGAGCATTACGCGCACTGGTCACTGGACATGACCTTGGGCTACGCGCTAGACGACAGTTGGGGACAGCACTTGGACCTAGACCTTTACGCCGATATTCAGACGGAATTGCAAGATGTAAAACTCGGCATCGTTGATTACTGGTTGGGAGACGAACCCATGGCTGGCGGCTATGGTCGTGCGCTCAAGCAGTGGCAGCGAGAACCCCAGAACCTGCTGATATTCAAGGATCACGCCTCTATGCTGAACTCTATTGCTGAAAGCACTGCGATTCGCAGCAACGGTCATGCCTGGTGCACGGCGGACAACGACGGTTGCGTCGGCAATACTTTAGAACGTACCCGCTGCAGCAACTGCAACAATGCCGTGATTGGACGTCGCCACGCGGCCATATACCAGCGACTCTACGATGATCTGAAAGGGCTGCTGCATTGCCCGGACATTGGCGAGAGCGGACGACAGCGCGTTGAACGCGACCTGAATCGGTGCCGAGACGTACTGGACAAGTTAGGCATGGACCCGGAGAGCCTGATAGCATGAAGCCGATCGACAAGGCAACTAACTACAAGCCGGCTGACGATCGTGAAAAGGATCTGCGGCTCGCGCTTTACCGCATCCAGAAGGGACGTACCCGCTCTGGGGAAACCAAGGTTACGATCACCGCAGTCGCCCGCGAAGCAGGCGTATCAACGGCGCTAATTCACAACTACTACCCAGGAATTGCCGAGGCTATCCGCGAGGCTCAAGGGCGCTCCAGTCGCGCCATGCGTGATGTGAAACACCAAGACTTGCTTGCTGAACGCATAAAGTCAGCAGCACATCGTCAGGAGATAGAGGAACTGCGGGCCAAGATCGCCCAACTCGCATCCGTCAATGAGGTGCTATTGGACGAGAACCGTGTGCTCAAGAGTAAGATGAACGATCATAAGGTGATCGATCTGGCTTATAAGGAGTAAACGTCCGACCAACTCACCTTGAGTAAGTCAGGCCGGTACCCACTAGTTTGGTAACTGCTAGCTGCGTGAGCAGAAGTCTCAGAATGGCAAAAGCCCGGAAATCAACCGGGCTCTGCAAATCCCTCAAGGGGTTAAAAATCAAGTGCCTCAAGGGCTACCTTTAGAACTCTATGGCCGGTTGACTCAAATGTCAACATTCGTCATATAAGACCGACTCGCTTGTCTCGCGACATTGGACCACTGCTGCTCTGCATCTTCAAAGGCATCGAAGGGATGATCGGCGCCGAGTTGCTGCCTGGAGAATCCTTGCTCTTTGAAAAATGGCCTAAAGAGGCCCTTGAAAAGCTGTTGTCAATGGTGTCTGAGCGCTACGCCAGTTCCTTTGATCTTTCGACCTTCCGCGCCGACGGATCATGCCCGATTTAGATGAGACAGAGGGTTTCAGGGCACTGATTTACTGTGAGGTTGCAGGACCGGCAAGTTTCGACGAAAGCCGATTAACGCCCTACGGGAGCTACCAACCACTCGGCCCCTATGCGGACATGTCCTCCATCTTACGTGTACCACTACCCATTCGCCTTGACCGAACCATTTCCCGTGTGCGGGTAATGCCGGACGAAGGCGATTTGATTCTCATGGTCGGCCAATTTCGTTGCGGGTAAGCCTTAAAGCTTGACGATGGCTCTTTTTGCGCCGAAGAATTTGCGCCGGAACATCGGCGTCGGGTGGGTCGCTAACGGCGTGGTTCACGTCAAAATTTCAAACCCTACTACTGCAAACATCACAATTCCCGCAACGGAGACTTCAGCGTTTTTGAAGCGCACGGGAGTATAGAAATATAGGGCCCGTCTTTTAGGCGGACCTCATATATCTAAGACGGTCAGTCTAACCGAAAGCACCTTCTTTGATCCTGCGTCATAGTCACACTCAAAGCTGGCCTTCTTATATACTCCCGCTCCATGCTGATACGCGACCTTGCCGTGAGAATCTTGAAAAACACCAACGTCCTCCAAGGTTTCAAAGTTTTCGCCCTTTATGGTTATCGTCGATTTGTTGTAATCCAGCCAGGCGATATCCTTTATTGCTATGCCCCCACTGCCACCAGTCCATTTGAAAGCGTTTTTAGCTGTTTTCTGTATTGCTTGTTGGCAACCGTCAACATAGTAGGGATAGTTTAGCTTTCCCCAGCATGACAAATCCCTGGAACAAGCTTGCTCGCTGACGTCGGTAGGATCTACTTGGCCGGCCTGTGCCACGCCTGTGATGCTTGTCATAGACAGCACGAAAGAAAAGATAGTTGCCATTACTGGTTTCATAAAGCGTCCTTATATATTTTTGATTCGTGAGACGAACTCGGCCCGCTGTTGCTCGGTCATGCGCTTCCCGAAGCGCATCAAGATAGTCCGCATACCACTGCACCATCTTCTTGCGCTGCGGCAGGTAGATCGCTTTGCCATACACGCCTTTGAGTCCGGCCTTCTTGTGGGCCAGATGCATGTGCCGCCAGTTTTCATCCCAGCCAAATTCGGATAGCAAAGTTTCGCAGTTGTGCCGACTGCCGTGGCCCGTCATCCGCCCTTTGTACCCGATCAGTGCAAAGCACTTATTGATCGACGCATCTGAAATTTCCGGCACCTTCTCGCCCGATGATGGGATCAGGTAGCGGGACCGGCCAGTAAGCCGTTGCAGATCACTGATCAGCTCCACTATCTGGGTGGGCAGCAGTACGACGTTGTCACGCCGCATTTTCATCTTGACAGCCTGTTCGGCCCATTCCGCCCAGCGCGTCATGCCTGGCTTTGAGCGGTCAGCAGAGTCAGCCATGCGGCAGTGCGGACAATGGTGCCGCTGCGTGATTCAACCAGCGCCCGCAAGAACTTTGGCAGCTCCGACTCCAAAAGGTGTGGGTACTGCGATTCCTCTGGTGCCTTTTCGGCAATGTCTATCAAGTTGCTGGCCGGATTGTTCTCATTCATGCCCTTGGCAATGGCCAGTCCAAATATCTGATTCACCCACACGCGCACCTTCTCTGCGGTGTTGTGGGCACCGCGGCTCTCGATGCTCGCCTGGAGGTTGGCGCAATCCGACCTGGTGATCCTGCTCAGGGGCTTGCTACCAAGGGCCGGGAGTATGTCGTTGGTCAGCGCGCCTTTGATTCCGGACAGGGTCTTTTCAGCCCGACCGTCCCTGATCTTTTTATCAAGCCATAGATCGGCTGCAGCTTTGAACGTGTTCGCCTCGACGGCATTCTTGGAAACTTTCAACGTTGCCTTATGGGTGATAGGGTCTACGCCTTCAGCATTGAGCCGCTGCACTTCCTGAGTTTTCTCCCTGGCCTTTTTGGCGGTCACGTCCGGGTAGGCGCCCAGTCCGTGCCATCCCCATTTGCCATCAGACTTCTTGAAACGAAGCTCCCTGCGTTTACAGCCCGTGCTGCTGACCACGAAATAAAGCCGGTCTATTCCATAGTTTTCGCGGTATTCCTCTCCCCTGGCTCAAGGGATGCCAGCACCGTGTCGGCCAGTGGCCGGCGCTTTATCTCGGATCGTTTCATGCTGGATTCTTGTATGGTTAGGTTCGATGTTGCGCGAACCATATATGGCGCCATACACAGAATCAAGGATAAGAGGACACAAAAGGAATAGCGGGGATCAGAAGGGATTGGAGCTTGTTCAGTATTGCAGGGGGGTTGGTGCATAGCGGGAGGGTGTGGGACAGGGGGGAATAAGAATGTGGAGCGGGTAGAAGGGTTTGAACCAAGGGATGTTCGCCGAATCCAGGTCGGCCATTACGAGATGCGCTACGTGATAGTGGATTCGACTATCTACCTTCTGCGCCTGTGGCAAACCCGCGCAGATAGGTGAATGGATGGCCTACCAAGGCTCAGAAAACCTTAGCGTACGTTTTTTACGAATTCTGTAGGCTCCCCTTTGCAGGCTACCAGCCACCCAAGACCCTCACTGGCCTTAGGTGCACTTTTTATTCCGTTGCTCCCCAAATCCTAAATACAGGATAGGTCGCCCCGAGGCCGTGTTCAATTTTCTAACTGACAAGATAATTAGCCTGAAAACCAATGAATCAGGTGCTGACTGATTGGGAGTGAAATGAGCTGATTCCCAGCCCAGCCACCCTCTGTGGATAGGATGCAGACTGTTGACATGTCTACGAAATTCGCATACATTGAGTCAAGTAATACGCGTAACACATGAGGCATGACATGACAGCAAAGAAACACGTCAGCGTTCGATTGGAACAAGAGACCAGGGTAAAGCTAGAGTTAATCGCCAAGCGCAGGATGATGGCGACAGGCGTGGCGGTGACACTGGCAGATCTGATCCGCGAAGGTCTGGCCCAGTTTACCGACAGTGAGCCATCAGAGAATTCTATGGCACCTATTCAGTCCCTCGCACCAGAAAAGCCAGCTCCAGCCGAAGAATAGGCCGATATGATCCCTCAGATCGCAGCCAAGCCAAAGACTAGCCGCACCCGTACAGAGGATGAAATGAGCGAGCTACGCCGTCAGGCTCTGAAGCTGAAAAGTGAGGGGATGAGCAGCTAAGAGATTGCAGACCAGCTAGGCGTTAACCAACGATGGCTGCCCGCAAGCTGCTGAAGTAATACCGGAGATGGCTCAGGTTTGAGCTATCAGAAAGAGTGCCAGTCCACTGCGCTAGCAACGGAATGACGTCCACACAGAAACTACCGTAGGAATAGTGCAATCTGGAACCAACAGAATAATCGTGTAGCACTTAGTTCCTGCAACCAAGTAACTGTTTGATGGGTATTATTCACAGCTCGCCAGTTGTGGTAGATTGCAAGTCCAATGTTTATAAAAAAGCTGTAGGGTTTTAGAAAATGAGTAAGCTTTTTTTTAAATATTTGTCTGTGGGTATAGTCAATACTATGCTGCATTGGGTTGTATTTGCATGGCTGGTTTATAAGGAAGACTTCAGTCAAGCCACGTCAAATTTGTATGCTTTCAGTATCGCGGTTACATTTTCTTATTTTGCTAATTCGTATATGACGTTCGAGAAAAAGCCTACGACACTCAGGTATATTGCGTTCGTTGCTTTTATGGGTGCATTAAGCTATGCGTCTGGTTTGTTAGCCGATCGAATAAGCTTGACGCCAATTTTAACGCTGATAACATTTTCTGCAATTAGCTTGATTGTGGGATTCTTTTACTCAAAACTGATTGTTTTTAAAGATAAAAAATGAAAATATCATTGGTTGTACCTGTTTTCAATGAAGAAGATGCAATACCTATCTTCTATAAAGCCGTTCGTGAAAACAAAGAGTTGAGCGAGTATGAAGTAGAAATAATCTTCATAAATGACGGTAGTCACGATGCAACAGAGTTGATTATTAATAAATATGCGACTGCAGATTGTCTAGTGATGGCGCTAAGCTTCACCCGAAATTTCGGTAAAGAGCCAGCGCTATTTGCTGGTATAGAATATGCGACTGGAGATGCTGTAATTCCAATTGATGTAGATCTTCAGGATCCCATTGAAGTAATTCCAGAGCTTATTAGAAAATGGCAGTTAGGGGCTGATGTAGTGTTAGCCAAGCGTACTGATCGCTCTAAAGAAAACTGGTTGAAAAGGAAAACAGCCGAGTGGTTTTATAGATGCCACAATAAAATCAGTACGCCGAGAATTGAAGAGAATGTAGGTGATTTCCGACTAATGTCAAGAGAGGCAGTCGAAAATGTTAAGCTGCTGCCTGAGCGCAATTTGTTTATGAAAGGGATATTGTCATGGGCAAGCGGAAATATTGAACTGGTTGAATACTCTAGAGCAGAAAGGTCTGCTGGGGATTCAAAGTTTAATGGCTGGAAATTATGGAATCTGGCGATTGAAGGAATAACCAGCTTTTCATCTGTACCTCTAAGAGTATGGACATATTTAGGGTTGTTTGTGGCTACCTGCTCATTTTTGTATGGTAGCTTCATGGTAATTGATAAAGTTATCTGGGGTAATGCTGTGCCTGGTTATCCATCGCTACTCGTCTCCATTCTGTTTCTTGGTGGCATTCAATTGATAGGTATTGGTGTGCTGGGTGAATATATCGGGCGCATATACACTGAGGTAAAACAAAGACCGCGGTATATCCTCAAAAGGCACAGAAAATGACTTATAGCAAAAACTGTTTTATTTCATGCCTGCTGATATTGGGAGTGGCGTTAATTCCCATTTTTAGTTCGAATGTTTACTATATGGATGACTTGTATAGGGTTGTCCTAGGTATTAAAGGATGGTCTGGCGATGCAAGACCATTCGCAGAGATCTTCTACAATGCATTAACTTTGCAAAGCGATATTGTGCCTGATTTATATCCAGCACCATTAATATTGGCAGTGGTTTTCTTGTGCTTTGTTTTTTCTATGTTGTCCAAGAGACTTTCTAACGGGAGGGATATTTTATTTGCTTTTTGTATATGCCCCTTAATCCTTAGCCCTCTGTTTAGCTCAAACTTACATTTTAAATATGATTCACCTTTTATGGTGCTTTCTGTTGCATTTGCCTTGCTGTCGTTTTGTTTTGAATTCAAAAGAACAGTTGCGTGTGTTCTGATTACGGCAACATTTGTGACGCTGACATTGTCAACCTATCAAGTTTCAGTAAATATTTTTGCTGTGCTGACAGTTGTTGAGTTCTTGTATTTCGCTACAAAAGGAGATTTCAGAGTAGCCGTATTAAGACTTGTTAACCGGGGTTTCGGTTTCATTGTTGGATATTTTGTTTACTCCAAAATAATAATCCACTTTGTGCAGGTCAATAAATACTTCTTAGAATACAGCACTACTGTGGGGCTGGATAAGTCTGGTGCTTTGAAAGTATTCGATAA
Source organism: Pseudomonas sp. Pse35 (assembly GCF_024519715.1). Classification (NCBI taxonomy): domain Bacteria; kingdom Pseudomonadati; phylum Pseudomonadota; class Gammaproteobacteria; order Pseudomonadales; family Pseudomonadaceae; genus Pseudomonas; species Pseudomonas sp. Pse35. Next base: position 124,977 of record NZ_JALJRP010000016.1, read on the forward strand.
TTTTACATCTTCATTTTCGATATTCACTAACAGTCAAAGCTTGGGCTTTGAGATTTTCGTCTTATGTCTAGTTTCTGCTTATGTCTTGACAATTACCAATTTATTGATATCAAACTACAAATCTATAAGTCCATTTGCTTTGGCTTTGTCAAGCGTTTTGGCATTCTTCACGTTTGTATTGCTAATTCCTGGGGTTATGATTTTTAGCGAGCAACCACTATTCTTTGCTAGAGGCTATATAGGCTTTGGTGGATTTATCTCGGCAATGCTTATACCTTTGTGCTGGGCTTCGGTTAGGGCGCTTAGATATATTCTGGTTATTCCTTATATTTATATGGTTGGTTTTGTCTATGCTGCGCATAACGCTTTTAAACTAGAAAACGACCATATTGAACGAACGGCTATCAGCATTATTGATGACATAAATAGAAGCGGATATGATGATATAAAATATATACGCGTCGATGGTGTGCTAAAAAATTCCTCTGGCACTGAAGTCATAGTGACTGCGTATCCCCTGGTAAAAAATATTTTGCCTAAAGCATTTTCATATCAATATGACGGAGGTCTATACGTCATTAAAAGACTTGGTCTTCCAGATGTAAAATATGCAACGGATGAAAATGCTGAGGCTTTTTCTAATGGTTGCCTGCCTAAGCTAAAAAGATATTATTACGACATTTGTTTCGGATCCGAAGATACGGCATATGTCAAATTTAAATAATACGGGATGGCTCATCACCCTTACGTGTCGAATTTTTATGTTTGCAGGATGTCGACTAGCAGGCGCTCACTCGAGTGCTTCCGTCGCTGCGGTGTAAATCATAGACTGTTACGGTAATTCACCCCCGCTTTTAATGCTTGCTAGAAGTATAGGCTTGTCCGTTGGGGCCAGTTTCTGTTTGGGGGTAATATCTCCAAGGGCCCTATTCGCCGGGGCCTTGCTGGACTTCAAGGCCGCTGTCGAGCGCCATGATAAATCCGAGGCACACCTCCATTACGCACTGGTTTTCGGGCTGATTTGTGGTGCGGCATTGAGTGGAGGGATCAACAAACAGGCAGGACATAAATTGCTGATCCCCCTAGAAGAAACCCGAGCAGCACTGATGGACGCTTTCGGTGAAGCGCCGAAAGTGTCTGCGCCTTCGATCAATTGAGGGAAAAGGCCTAGGTACGACCAAGTCCTAGCCTCGCAGCGGGGCGGGTTCGTAGAAGGACGCCCATTTTCGCATCCGCGAAAACAAAAGAAAGACGACTCAGAAGTGAACGCAAGCGGCTGGCTCTTACGCAAGCTGTAATGACTGAACGTTGCGGCATATCTCGCGAGATTTGGTGTCGCTACGAGCAAGGCAAGGGGCTTCCAGGGAGCGAAGTGCTGCAAGCCTTCTTGAAGGCGGGATGCAACGCCCACTTTGTCTTATCAGGTAAATCACCTGTGGAGGAAACGTTGTTGATCGAGCGTTTCAGGGCGTGTCCGAAGATGCTGCAAGATGCCATCTTGCGGCATTGAAAACAGAACACTGAATTTCAGGAAAAGTCGCTCAGCAACGCCCAAGCCCTGCACCTGCGGGGCTGAGGCGGTAGAGGAACGCCGCGTTGGCCTCTACCCCCTTAAGCTAAGGGACACTTATGGATTTCAAGCTTACTTATTGGACGCGTCGGTGGTCAGCGAACACGACGCTCACGGTACAGAAATTCGAAGCTGGATGGCACATTTCCCACGTCACGATCTATAGTGATGCTGATCGAGAAGGTGCGCCGTTCCTTGAGTCGAGCTTACATCAAGACCATGGTAAGCAGATGGCGAACACACCTACCGAACTCCAGTATTTAGGATGATGGTGTCCGCGTATTTTAAGCGGACGCGATTACTCTTATCGCCAGGATTTCCATGGGCCAACGTAGCTCTTACCCCAAATCGTTCAAACCCCAGGTCGTCCAGGAATGCCTGCAACCTGAAGCGACGATTTCCAGCGTAGCCGTCAATCACGGCATCAACGCCAACGTGATTCGTATCGACTCCATCTGGATCGCCACCCAGCCCATGGACATGCGGGCCGGCACTGACACTGCACGGGCACGCGTGGTCGCGGTATTTGGTGCGGCGAAGCCGCACTGCGCCTACCAGCTCTAAAAAGCGCCGGCGTCAGATATCGCCGCTCTTATCAAACTCTTCACACCTACGCATCGATGATGCTTTCCGCTGGTGAGCAATAAGCGGGCGGCGAACACACCTACCGAACTCCAGCATTAAGGGCGATCGTGTCCGCGTATTCATAAGCGGACGCGATTGCCCTTATCGCTAGGATTTCCATGCGCCAACGAAGCTCTTATGTATCTGTCCGGCCAACACACTTTCCTGACGCAACCGCCGAAGGCCTTGGTGTCCACCTAATTAAGTGGGCCCCATTTCCAGCCTTTTAAGCGGGTCTTTCATGCAGTCATAACGCCGTTCCTATTCCAAATTGTAATGGTCAACTAATCCCAGACACGACGTTAAGTTTTTCCTCGGCTCGCGCTGGAGCCAACCCATCGTTGAATTGATGAGGCCTAATCCAGTTGTAGCAATGCATCAAAAATGGCTGATATCGCGCTATGCTTCCTGCGCAGTTCGATAACCCACGGTCGGTATCCATTCTGTTTTCAAGCTGCGAAATACGCGCTCCATCGGTG
>NZ_JALJRP010000017.1:0-120693 GCF_024519715.1 Pseudomonas sp. Pse35
GCTTCGCAGCCCAGCGGGAGCAAGCTCCCTCGCCACAGCAAGCTCGCTCCTACAACATCCTTCAACGCCGTTTGTTTTGAGGCTGTATGCCAACGTTTTCTCAGCGTCATGTGTTGTTGCTGTCCAGCTACATCATCATTTTCGGCGGGTTGCTGCTGGTACTGCCGCTGAAATTGCTGCCCAGCCTGCTGGCCGGCCTGTTGGTCTATGAACTGGTCAACATGCTCACCCCTCAACTGCAACGCCTGATCGAAGGCCGGCGCGCGCGTTGGCTGGCGGTGGCCTTGCTGGGCACCTTGATCGTCAGCGTGTTGGCCTTGATCTTCGCTGGCGCCATCAGCTTCCTGCTCCACGAAGCGGAAAACCCGGGGGCTTCCCTGGACAAATTCATGGGCGTGGTCGACCGCGCGCGCGGTCAATTACCGCCGTCCATCGACGCCTATTTGCCCGCCAGCGCCGCGGAGTTTCGCGTGGCCATTGGCGATTGGCTAAGCAAGCACTTGAGCGAACTGCAACTGGTCGGCAAAGACGCCGCCCACATGTTCGTCACCTTGCTGATCGGCATGGTGCTGGGTGCGATCATCGCCTTGCAGCGCGTGCCCGACCTGACCAAGCGCAAACCCTTGGCCGCCGCGCTGTTCGACCGCCTGCACCTGCTGGTCCAGGCGTTTCGCAATATCGTGTTCGCCCAGATCAAGATCGCCGCGCTCAACACCGCCTTCACCGCGGTGTTCCTGGCAGTGGTGCTGCCGTTATGCGGCATTCACCTGCCGTTGACCAAGACCCTGATCGTGCTGACCTTCCTGCTCGGTCTGCTGCCAGTGATTGGCAACCTGATCTCCAACACCCTGATCACCATCGTGGCGCTGTCGCTGTCGATCTGGGTGGCGGTGGCGGCACTGGGGTATTTGATCGTGATCCACAAGGTCGAGTACTTCCTCAACGCGCGAATCGTCGGCGGGCAGATCAGTGCCAAGTCATGGGAGTTGTTGTTGGCGATGCTGGTGTTTGAGGCAGCGTTCGGCCTGCCGGGGGTGGTGGCGGGGCCGATTTACTATGCCTATCTGAAAAGCGAGCTGAAGCTGGGTGGGATGGTTTAAGCCTTGTGTCGCCTGGGCTGACGCCATCGCGGGCAAGCCCGCTCCTACATTGAAATGCGATCATCTGTGGGAGCTGGCTTGCCTGCGATGACGGCCTCACAGCCGGCCCCTATCTATCTGACGCCCCGCGATCAAACTGTGGGAGCGGGCTTGCTCGCGAAGGCAGCCTGACTGCCGACCGGGATGTTGGATTTGACCGCGTACATATCCGTTATTTAGGTAACGGCCGCTTAGGGTTACGCCCTGACGGCGTCTCACTTTTGAGAAGCGCAAAAGTAAGCAAAACGCTCTTGCCCCACCACTCGGCACCTCGCTTGGGCTCGGTGTGCCCGTAATTCGCCAGTGATTTGGGGGGCCGCCGCCACGCGCCATCCATGGCGCGGGGCGGCTAAACCGGCATCCCTGCCGGTTTACCCCCCAAATCCCTGTCGAATTCCGGCCAGCGTGGTTTAACGGGGCGCCTAAGATCAAAAGCCAGATCAAGATCACAAGCAGAGCAAGATCAAGAGCGACTCGCTTCGCATCGTGGTTACCGTCAAGTGGGCGCGCCACGGTGTCAGCTACAACTCAGCAACCGTAACGCTTGCTCGCCTCAATCGCCAAACCACTGCCAATGCTGCCGAAGATATTGCCTTCCACATGCCGCGCATTCGGCAGCATTGCAGAGATGCTGTGGCGCAGCGCCGGGATGCCGCTGGAACCGCCGGTAAAGAACACCGTGTCCACCTGCGCCACGCTCACCGAGGCGTCGTTGAGCAACTGTGTGACGCTGCCGCGTACACGTTCCAGCAAGCTGTCGATGGACGACTCGAACAGTGCGCGGCTCAGGTCTACGCTCAGGCCCGCTTCGATGCGGTCCAGCGGCACGTGGCGGCTGTCTTGATGGGTGAGCTGGATCTTGGTTTCTTCCACTTCCATGGCAAGCCAGTGCCCGGCGCGCTGTTCGATCAGTTTGAACAGGCGGTCGATGCCGCCGGTGTCTTCGATGTCGTAGCGCATGCTGCCCAGGGCCAGCTGGGATTTTTGCGAGTACACCGAGTTGATGGTGTGCCAGGTGGCCAGGTTCATGTGGTGGCTGGTGGGCATGTAGGCGCCGCTCTTCATGCGGCTGCCGTAGCCGAACAGCGGCATCATGCCTTGCAGGCTGAGCTGTTTGTCGAAGTCGGTACCGCCGATGTGCACGCCGCCGGTGGCGAGGATGTCGCTCTGGCGATTGTCGTTGTGACGACGATCCGGCGACAGACGCACCAGGGAGAAGTCGGAGGTACCACCGCCGATATCGACGATCAACACCAGCTCTTCTTTCTCGATGGTCGACTCATAGTCGAACGCCGCTGCAATCGGTTCGTACTGGAACGAGATGTCCTTGAAGCCGATTTTGCGCGCCACATCCACCAGGGTGTTTTCCGCTTCCTGGTCGGCCATCGGGTCGTCATCGACGAAGAATACCGGGCGGCCCAGTACCACTTCTTCGAATTCACGACCGGCGTTGGCTTCGGCGCGGCTCTTGAGTTGGCCGATAAACAGTGCCAGCAGGTCGGTGAAGGGCATGGCAGTGCCGAGCACGCTGGTGTCGTGCTTGATCAGCTTGGAACCCAGCAGGCTCTTGAGCGAGCGCATCAGGCGGCCTTCGTAGTTCTCCAGGTATTCGTGCAGCGCCAGGCGACCATATACCGGCCGGCGCTCCTCGAAGTTGAAGAACACCACTGACGGCAGGGTGATCTTGTCGTCCTCCAGCGCGATCAGCGTCTCCTCGCCGGGGCGGATCCAGCCGACGGTGGAGTTGGACGTGCCGAAGTCGATGCCGCAGGCACGGGCTGGAGATTCGTTTTTCATGTCTTACAGGTTCCGGGCAAAAAACGGCCGCGCAGTGTATGTCACTCGCGAGCGGATGCGTAGACCGGCGATCCGTAAATTCGCGCTATATAGCTACGTCTTGAACCGGCAGGGGCTTGGTTAGGCTCGGGTTTTACTGCCCTCACGGACGAATCGCTATGCCTGATGCAACCTTCAACGCCGACCTGCGCGGCGTGCATTACGACTTTCTCAAACAACGCGTGCCGAACTGGTTCATGGAAGGCTCGCCGCAACGCCAGCAAGAGCTAGGCACGCACGAGATGGATATTCCTGCCTGGTACCTGGCCGCCACTCACCAAGACAAAACCACTCTGGCTGTCCGGCACACGCGCTTTCGCGAAACGCTCAATGCAATTGAAGAGCACCTGGGCCAGATTGAAGACGTCCTGGCCTTCGCCGAACAGCCGCTCAAAGAGGCGATCAAGAAAGAATTCAACCTGGAACTGGATGTGCGCAATGTATTTTTCGTGCGCAAATACGGCTCAAAAGGTGCTCGCGATGACTTCTACGGTGCCTTTGTTTTCGAGCAGCAAAACGACCCGTCACTGAGCTACAGGTATCGCGGCATTTCCCTGTTGGAAGCAGCCCTGGCCAATTTCGAGGCCGATGAAGAGCAGCCGTCGTCGTGCACCGATTGCCAACTGATCACCACCTTCAACCTAGAAAACCCCCACATCATTGCGACCTTCGCGGCCGTCCATGCACAGGCGGTGGCGATCACGCCCCATGCTTTCGCCAGGCTTTGCCGCACATTGGACCTTGGCGCGCTTTATCAGGCGCATATCAAGGCCATTGTAGAGCCCCAGGACGCGGATGAACGCCAGGCGCTTGAACAGCTGTTGGAAGAGCATCAACGCGAGCAGTTGGCACTGTGCATCGATATTGCCCGGTTGCAAAGCACCGGACCGCTCAGTGCCGACGCCTGCCAGATGCTCCAGAATGTGGTCACGGGCTCCGCCACGCCGAAACTGGCCGGGAAGCCTGTGACATACACCGCGCTCAACGTGTTCGACAGCGTATTGGTGGGGCCGCTGCTGATCGGCCCTGATCGGCAAAACACCAACCGCCCCGAGCCTCTAGTGGTGTACATCCCCGGCGACCCGCAACAGCCCCTCAAGGAGTATGCGTCCAGTGGCGAATTCATGGCCGACTTGCGTACCCGTCTGCACAGCGCATCGTACCGGCGCTTCTTCAGCCGCTTTGTGCCGGTGCGCGAACAAGGCGGGTTCTTCACCCGGTTCAACCGTCTGTACCAGCCTGCCAGTAACGGCAATGGCGGCGCGGACTACCCGTTGCGCACGCCGTTGGCGCGCTTGCCTATGCAAGAGTTCGCCCTTGCCGGTGAGCTGTGGCAGCGCAGTCGCCAGGCGCATATCAGCAAGATCCTGAGCGATGCACGCGCAGTGGCCGTGCCCACCGAAGACGAGGACCGCAAGGCCCGGCTCGAACGCCTGGAAGGCTTTTTCGAGGCGGCCGTCAGCGTATTCAATCTCGCCGCGTTCGTGGTGCCGGGGCTCGGCCCGATCATGTTGGCCGTGGGCGCATCGCAGATGTGCTACGAAGTGTTTGAAGGCATCGAGGCCTACGATCAAGGCGAGCCCCGCCAGATGTGGGCGCATTTTGCATCGGTAGCCCTGAACGTAGCGTTCATCGCCACCGGGTCCAAGGTGCTGCCCGCCGTCAAATGGCAAAGCGCAGTGGATCACCTCAAACCGGTGACGCTGCCCACGGGCAAGCAGGTACTGTGGAACCCCGACCTCAGGCCCTATGCCTCTACCACCAAACCGGCGCCAGAGGTCAAGCCCAATACGTTGGGCCTGTACGATCATGCCGGTCAGCAATGGGTGTCGTTTGAGGATACGCATTACCAGGTCAAGCAAGACCCGAGCGGCCAGTACCGTATTCAGCACCCGACTCGCCCCGACGCCTACGCGCCGGAATTGGAACACAACCATAACGGGGTGTGGACCCATGAGCTGGAAGAACCGCTGACCTGGGACGAGCCCACCTTGATCAAGCGCCTCGGGCTGGTCGAGCAGGCGGATCCGTTGCGTATCAGCGGCGTCGAAACTGACGCTCTGCGCCAGGTTGCGGTCGATCATGAACCCTTGCCGCTGTTGCTTGACGACACCATCAAGCGCTTCGAGCTGCATCAGCAACTGACTACCTTTGTCGAGCAAATCAAAAGCAGTGACCCGCTGGTCTACCAGAAGGCCGAACCGGCACTGCAGTTTGACCTGCTTCAACGCCGCGGCCTGCTGCCTGATGGCGTAGCGCTGAAAGTCATCGGCCCAACGGGCGAGGTCGTGTGGGAAAGCGCCGATGCGTCGCCCTTATTGCCCAAGCGCGTGATGGTGTTGACCGAGACCGCCATGGCCCAGGGCCGTTTACTCAGGGAGTTGCTGTACACCTTGCAAGGCGTCGACCCGCAGCTCAAGGAATTTCCCGGCAGCCCCGAAGAGTCGCTGGACGTTCGCGCCGCCAAGCTGCGCCAGTACCTTGGCGATGCCGTTGATAGCCTCAAGGGACCGCTGCTGGAGGAGCGTTACCGTGCGTTGAACCCAACGCCTGACGCCGATGTGCAGCGCGTGCTGGATGCCTACCCGGCCTTGCCGACGCTGGCCGCCGAGCGCTTGCTGCAAGGCGCCGCAGTGGATGAGCTGACCGCTTTTCGCAGCAGCGGGCGCCTGCCTGACCGGTTGGCCACGCAGGCTCAATGGTGCGCGCAGGAAACCCGCGTGGCGCGCGCCTACGAAGGGCTGCACCTAGACACTCAGACTCACCTCGACAGTCAGCGCCTGGCCTTGCGTACCCTGGAAACCCTGCCGGGCTGGCACCGTGGCTCGCGGGTGGAGTTGCGTCAGTATTCGGCGGAGGGCACGCTGATGGATGCCATCGGCTCCCCCGACTTCCCGCACAAGCGCAGCCTGATACTGCTGGACAGCGGTGAGTTCCAGGCAACCCTGCCCGGCGATTTCTACAGCGCCATCTGGGAGCAACTCGCGCCCGATGAGCGTCAGCGTCTCGGGTTGGGCAGCGCGGTCGAATTGAAGCAGGCGATTCAACGCAACCCTCTTTCGCGCCAGGCGTTGCGCACGGTGCTGGAGGACCAACCGCTGCGCAAGCCCGAGTACGATCCGATGGTCCGCTTGATGGGCGGCGCTCCGGGCTTTCGGCATATGGCAAGGGTGGCGGCTAATGTGCTGCGCTCTCCAGCAGAGCGGGTACGCCGGTTGTATCCATCATTCACTGAGGAGCAAGTCACAGCGTTTATTCAGTCGCTGGGCGAAGATGTCCCAGGCGGGTTGGCCAGTCGTGAGCTGGAATACCACCACCTGAAAAAATCCTTGAAAGCGTGGGCTCGCTCCAGAGGGCCACATGCCCTGGCGTACTACAGCGCCGAATGGCGTGTGAGTGATGCAATCAAACGCTGCTGGCGTCGCGAGACCGGAAGCCAGTTGAATATCCGTCGTTCAAAAGACGAGATTCGTTGGGTGGATTTGCCGCCGCTGAAGGCCGACTTCAGTCATGTCCAGGAAGTGGCGTTATCGGGGCTCACATGGAAGGGGCACTCCAGCTCGTTGTTCCTCGAAAATTTCACGCATATCAAGAGCCTGAGCATGACTGGCGCCGAGTTGGTCGAGTTGCCGGCGGTGATCGGCGATATGAAGCAGCTCACGTCGTTGAAACTGCCCTCCAATGAACTGAAACTGAGCGAGCGTAGCGCGGCAAGCTTGAGCGCTCTGGATGCCTTGCAAGTGCTGGATCTTTCGGAAAATCCGCTGGGTACATTGCCTGATTTCGGCGGTATGCCGCATTTAAGAGCGCTGAATCTATCTTTCACCCGAATCGAGCGTTGGCCTTCGGGGTTGAGGACGCAGACTGGGCTGGAGCGCGTCGACTTACGTCACAATCGACTGCTGCAGGTACCGCAGGACAATCTTGTTCCGCCGGCAGATCAACTGGAAACGATCGTGCGGATCAATAACGTCACCTTGCTTGATGGCAATCGCTTCCCACACGATTACTGGGAAACGTTCGATAAGTATTGGCAGGACGTGAACCAGTCACGCCCCGATCTTGTGTCAGGCGCTCTCGATGGCGCCTTTGACAGCAGAAATCCACGCCTGGAAATGGTGCAGCACATGTACCCCGAGTATTCCCTGCAAAAGGCCCGGGAGCTTGTCTGGAGCTGGGGCGAAGGCGCCGATACCGAGCTGGACCGGCGCTGGCAGGAGTTTTCTGTGCTGCTCAGGCAGTTGAACGCGTGGGCATTTTCAGGCGGCGGCGAGCGCCAGCGCTATGTGCGCGTGGGGGAGCGCGCCACCGATGCTGCGTCACTGCGTGATCGCAACCTGGCGCACAACCGCATCATGCGCTGCTGGCGCCGTGAAACCCCGCAACAGCTCACCAACGACGGCGAGCCCTTCGGCCTGGAGCTGGACCTCAGCGGCCTGACGCTGCCAAGCCTGCCCGACCTGGATGCGGACTTCAGCCACGTAGGCTCACTCAAGCTGAGCAACATGAACCTCAGTACTTCGCCTGAGGGGTTCCTCGCTCGCCATCAGGGCGTACGCTGGCTGGACATGTCGCGCAACCAGTTGCGTGAGTTGCCGCCGGCGCTGGGGCAGATGCATGGCCTGACCCGGCTGTCGTTGCAAAATAACCAGATACGCCTGAACCCGGAGTCGGCTGCGATGCTGGCGTCGCGCAGCACCCTCAGAGCCTTGATCCTCAATTCAAACCCCCTTGATATCGCGCCGGATTTCAGCCAGATGACGGATTTGCGTTCGCTGGGGATGGGCAACACCCATATTGAAACCTTTCCCACCGGGCTGGGGGCGCAGCCCAGCCTGGATGCGGTGTACCTGAGGGGCAGTCGGATTTCAACGCTGCCCGATGCGCTGATTGCCCCCTCGGACGAGGCGTTGGCGCAATCCCTGCGGGTAACCAGCGTCACTGACCTGGGCCTGAACCCCTTGTCCGCCGAAACTCAGGCGCGAATCGCCGATTACAACCGTCGGCTTACCGACCCGGAGCGAGCGGCCAACAGGTTGGTGCGCAGCACTCTGGAGGTGGCTGTGCCACAGGCCGTTACTGGCGACTCAGCGCCGTTTCAGCGCTGGGCCAGAGGGTTGTCAACGCAGCAGCTTGCCCAGCGCCAAAGCCAATGGTCCACCCTGCGTGCACTGCCAGGCTCGGACGGTTTTTTCGACATGCTCAGAGACCTGAACGTGGCGCCCGCTGAATATGAGGATGTGCAGCAGCGGGTGTGGGAGGTGATCGACGCGATTGCCAGCCACAGCGCCGAGTCGGAGCAGCTGCGCAAGGAGATGTTCGAATGGGCGGGCCAGGCGACGTGTTGCGACCGTGCCGCGTTGACCTTCGGTAATCTGGAAATCCTGCTGATGACCAGCAATGCCAAGGCCCAGGCGTTGGATTCGACTCAGGGCGCCGCGCTGGTGAAGCTGTCCAGGGGCTTGTTCCGTCTGGAGGAAGTGGAAAAGATCGCCCTTACGGATATCGACCAGCGCCGGACTGCGATCAATAGCCGCGAAGACCTGACGGCGACGCAGAAGGCTGACGCTCTAAGGGCTCTGGAAGAAGTGGAAATCAGGCTGGCCTATCGTTACGGCCTTAAAGAGCGGCTTGACTTGCCTGGCCAGGCGCAGCAGACCAGGTTCATTCGTTTCGGCAACGTCAGCCAGGCGATGCTGGATGCTGCGTACGATAAGGTGATCGGCCTGGATAATTCGGTGCATGAGTTTCAAGCCATGCTTGCCAGAGAATTCTGGCAAGACTACATCGCGAACAAATACCGCTCGCGGTTCGAGGCGCAGAACCAACCCCATCACGAACAAATGAATGCGTTGTTGCGCGATTTCGAGTCCGGTGCAATCTCCAAGGCGGTGTTCGACGGTGAGGCCGAAGCACTGCAGGGGCAGTTTGCAATCGAAGAAGCACAGCTGATTCAAACCCTGTCCCGCGATGAAGTGGCGCAGGCGTTGATGCCCACTGCGAGCCTTGAAGTGTTGGTGGAGCCTGTGGGTCAGGAGCTGCAACTGTCTGAGGCTAAAGCCATCGATTTCAACGGCAAACAGTATTTTGTCGCGAGCATGCCGGATGCTGGCGATGGCGAGCATTACATCTTGCGGGTGCAGGCACCCCAGAACCCGTTGGCGCTGGTCAGCAGTGGGGTGGTAGCCAAGCCCGATATCCATGGGGTCTGGAAGCGCAGGGGGTTGGCGGGTGGGATGAAGCCGCAGGGCTCCGACGATGAGTTTTTCGACGCGTCGGAGTCCATGCCGGTAACGCCCTACACGGCGGAGGAACTGCGCCATATGCGTCGCGATATCCACTTTACGGCCAGCCCCAATCGCATCGGCAGTTATAACCGTGCCAATAACGGCAAATACCCGCTCAGGGACTATCAAGGCCGGGCGATCCGCATTCGCGAATTGGAGCAAGCGGTCACGATAGCTCCCGGTGTGCGCTACACCTCGGAGCAGATCAAGCCCTACATTCAATTTCAGGGCTATGAGCAGGTGGGCGCACGCTATGAAGAGAAACTCCAGCTACGTTCGTTTACGGCCCAGGACATGAAAGCGCCCGGTGAAAGCGCGTTGATAGGCCAGGCCACGGTGGTTGCCAACCGGCGTATCGCCAAGGGCGAGATCGTCGGCGTGTACGGCGGAACGGTATTGCCCATGGGGATCTTCGGACCCAGCGGGCAGACGTACACCATGAGGGTAGGAAGCAAGGAGGTCGCGCGGGGCAATACCCTGGTGGAAGAGCCGATCCACCTGTCGGGGGATAATATTATTTCCAGAATCAATACCCTCTTCGAGTATGACGCCCAGGGCAAACCGTTGCGCCAGGCCCCCAGTGGCTACAACGTTGAAGCGGTGGGCTTCAATGTCGAGGCAGACAGGTGGATGGGGGTAGGGGAGGGTGCGCGAACCAAACGCGAGAATTTGATACTGACGGCGGTATTTGCCACTGAAGACATTTCAGCGGGCGCCGAGCTGCGCATGGATTATCAGTACACTGAGGGGGCAATAAAAAACCTGTTCGCTTGATCCTGCCCGAGTAAGTAACGGGTCTGTCGTCGTAAATAGCCATATCCCATCTTGAAAGGGCGGGTTTTGCCCCAATCTTGTGGGCATATCCAGGCGGTACACAGTGATTGCACTGACCCTGTGTGCCGCCGATTAACTTATGACGCGCCCTGACATCAATTCCCAGGCTGCCAGCCATGGCGTGCCGTGTGGCGGGCTGCGCGATATCGATAACGGATGGTGATGCCCCCATGGATTTCAAAGACTACTACAAGATTCTCGGTGTCGAGCCCACGGCTGATGACAAAGAGATCAAGTCGGCTTATCGCAAGCTGGCGCGCAAATATCACCCGGACGTCAGCAAGGAAAAGGACGCCGAAGCCAAGTTCAAGGATGCGTCCGAGGCCTATGAAGCGCTTAAAAGCGCCGACAAGCGCGCCGAATACGACGAACTGCGCAAGTACGGCCAGCATGGCCAGCCGTTCCAGGGTCCACCGGGCTGGCAGAGCCGTGGCGGCTTTGGTGGTGGCCAGGACGCGGGCGACTTTTCGGACTTTTTCAGTTCGATCTTCGGCTCGCGTGGTGATGCTTTCGGTGGCGGCCAGCGCCGTCCTACCGGGCGCAAGGGCCAGGATGTGGAGATGCAGTTGTCGGTCTCCCTTGAAGAGACCCTGTCCACCGAGTCCAAGCAGATCAGCTTCCAGGTGCCGCAATACGATGCCTCCGGTCGGCATGTGAGCAACACCACCAAAAGCCTGAACGTGAAGATCCCGGCCGGTGTGGCCGATGGCGAGCGCATTCGCCTCAAGGCCCAGGGCGCGCCTGGCATTGGCGGCGGGGCCAATGGTGATTTGTACCTGATCATCAAGTTTGCGCCCCACCCCAGGTTCGAGGTGGACGGCGAAAACCTGATCATCAACCTGCCGCTGGCACCCTGGGAGTTGGCGCTGGGCACGGAAGTGGCCGTGCCGACCCTCACCGGCAAGATCAACCTCAAGGTGCCTGCCGGTAGCCAGAACGGCCAGCGCATGCGTGCCAAGGGCCATGGTTTGCTGAACAAGGCCGGGCAACGCGGCTATCTGTTCATCCAGCTCAAGGCCGTCATGCCCAAGGCGGCGGATGATGAGGTCAAGGCATTGTGGGAGGCCCTGGCGCAAAAGGCTGCGTTCAACCCGCGCGAGCAGTTCTGAACGGGTCATTGATTTAGTTAGCGCCAGCCGCAAAAACGGCGTGCCTAGGATGACAACCTCTTCCAAGAAAAAGGTTGTCATCCCATGCCGGACTTTCAGGTCACCGACCCCGCCACGCCGCTTCCCGGTGAGCAGGGCCAACATTACGAGCTGATCAAACAGGCGATCCCCACTTGCCTGGTCAACAGTTCGCCCTCCCGTCGCAAGGCCCTCAAAGACACGCCGCCAGCCATTCCCCGCTGGTATGACGCTGCTTCCCAGGCGCACAAAGATCAGCTCAAAGTGTTGCTGGACGCCCGTTGCGAGTCGCTCAACGAACTGGAGAAAACCTTCAGTCACATACGCTCGGAGCAAGCGTTTGCCCAACCCTTGTTGGAAGCCAAGCTAAAGGCTATCGGCCACGAGCTGGACGTCAATCAAACCTGGTTGCGCCTGTATGTACCGGTCGAAGATGCCTTTGGCGTAAAGACCAGTGGCTTCAGGGTCAAAACGTTCTCCCTGCTGCACGCTGCCCTTGGCAATTTTGAGCAACGCGAGACTCGAGAGGGCTATTTCGACAGTGCCTCAGGTTTCATCACCCAACCGGACGTGCGCGATCATTTCGAGCGCCACACCACGACCCTGAAGATTCATGCGTTCACCCAGCTTTGCCGAGAACTGGACCTGGGCAAGCAGTACCAGGCTCACCTCAAGGCGCAGTTGAAACCTGACGACGCCGAGTCCCAGGCCGAACTGCGCGAGCGTTATGTCCGGCACCAGAAAGCCGCCTTCAAGGCGGCAGCGTACCTGGCGTTGCTCAAGGGCGACATTGGTGACAGCGACCACGCCTTGCTGATGCGTGTGGCGGCCGGGGAAAAACACATTCTCAGCGACGGCAAGCCCATCGTGTATCGCAGCCTGAGCCTGATGAACCTGCACCTGCATGATTGCCTGGTCATCGACGCTTGCGCCAAGCCTGGCTACACCTGCTGGGTCATCGTTTATATTCCCGATGACCCCGACCATCCCATCAAGCGCTATGACACCTTCAATGACTTCAGCACTGCATTGACCGAGCGCCTGAGCGCGAAAACCACCCAGGAAGCTGACCGCTCCCAAGGCTGGAGGGCTACGCCGAACCAGCATTTTTTTGCCCGGTTCGTTGCCGACAAAGACCGCGCCTACTACTACAAACGGCTGACCGAACTGGTGCTGGACGCACCTCCCCAGCCGTTTGGCGCACAGGCCTTGCGATCGGAATGGGGGCGCCTGCTCACTTCTCCGTCCTTTGCCACGCCTTCGACACTGGGCGAACCACATCCCTACGTGCGCGTGCATGCCACTGCCCCTGAATTCAACATTCGCGCCCACACCCTGACGGACCTATGGCAAGTTGCAGACCTGTGGACCTATCGCCTGGGCAGCCTGCGTGCCCGCCTGTTCGAGAATGCGCGGCATCGTGCGGTGAGCACCGCCGATGTCGATGAGGCCTCGCGCTCACTGCGCGCCGCGCATTACATGAGCATTGGCCTGTTCGGTCTCAACCTGGTGGCCATGGCGGTGCCACCGCTTGGCGTGCTGATGGCCGTGGCGATGGCCGGGCAAATGCTCTACGAAGTCATCGAAGGTGTCATCGAGCTGAGCGAAGGCGATCGCGAAGAGGGCTGGGCGCACATCACCGACGTGGTGGAAAACCTGGCGACGCTGGCGGTGCAGGCAGCCGTGGTGCACTTCACCGTGTCGCCGTTTATCGAGCAGCTCAAGGCCGTCACTCTCCCCAGTGGCAAGACTCGGCTGTGGAAACCCGACTTGTCGACCTATGAGCACACCGCGTCCCTACCTTCAGTGGCGGCGGATGAGCAAGGCCTGCACCGGCACAACGGCCAGACCGTGCTGCCATTGGAGGGTAAACGCTATGCCGTGCAACAAGACCCGCTGACCGAGCAATACCGCATCCTCCATCCCACGCGCGCCGAGGCCTATCAACCGATATTGAAGAGCAACGGCGCTGGCCTCTGGAACCATGAAGTGGAACGCCCGCACACCTGGGAAGGCGCCACGTTGATGCGGCGATTGGGCCCGGTGACGGAGGGCTTCAGTGATGCCGAGTTGGAGCAGGTGCGCAGCGTTGCGGCGGTGAGTGAGGACGTGCTGCGCCGCGTGCATGTGGAAGGCGAGCCGGTACCGGCGATCCTGCTCGACACCCTGCGCCAGTTCAGGGCGTATCGCGATGCGGTGAGCGTCGCCGAGGGTATTCGCCAGGGCTCGCTCAGCAGCGCACTGTGCAGCTATGCCGCATCCCTGGCGGTGGAGTTGCCTGGATGGCCAGCGAGCAAGGCGATCGAGGCATTTTCCGGCACCGAGTTGAGCGGGCCGTCGATCAAATACGGTAATCAGCAGGCTGCGGCGGCGGACACCGTGCAAGTCCACCGCGCCGAATTGATGAGCGGCCAGTTGCCCATACGCATTATCGAAGCGTTCAGCGAACCTCAGCGCGATGCTCTGGTGGGCAGTTACACCGCCCGCACACCCGAGGCGAGAACCGAGGCCCTGCAATTGAAACTCGAACAAAGGGCCATCGAGGTGCGCGAGCGGTTGATGAAGAGTATTTACGTCGAGCAGCAGCCACTCTCCGACACCGCGATTATGCTGATCCAGCGTGACTTCAGCGGTGTGCCGACGATTTTGGCGCGCGAAGTGCTGGCGGACGCGACGCCGACCGAGCGCGACACGATGAGCCGCGCCAAGCGCATTCCCCTGCGCCTCGCTGAAAACGCGCGCCGGGCGCAGCAGCAAATGCGCCTGACCCTCGCGTATGAAGGCTTGTACCTCGATGCGTTGGCCGGCCCAGACACCGAAACCCTGGCCCTCCACACACTGCCGGCGCTGCCCGGCTGGTCGGACAATCTGCGCCTGGAAGTGCGCGAGGGTCGGTTTGAAGGCCCATTGCGTGCCAGTTTTGGCCCTCAGGAGGCGAGCAATCGCAAGGTCCTGGCACGTACGGAGGATGGACGTTATCAAGCCTTTGATGAGCGCGGTCAGGATCTGCATGGCCTCAATGGTTTCTATGGCGCCTTGCAGCACGCGTTGACCGACGCCCATCGCAACGCGATTGGCCTGCCCCATGTCGGCCAGGGTGAGCAATTGAAGGGGTTGATCCAGCAACATGCATTAGGCCGAGCACCGTTGCGCAAAGCCTTGGGCATGTCGCCGGAAAAGCTGCCGTTTTTTCGACCGCCGAGCGTGTTGCCGGGCGAGCGTCGCGGCTATCCATTGAGCGGGCGCGGTGGCACTGAGTGGGAAAAAATCACACGCGAGCGGGTCCGCAGCCTGTACCCGGAAATCACCCGGGACGAAATGCTCGCCCTGATCAACGAGCGCGGCGCGCTGGATCTGAGCTGGCTGCGTGCGTTGGAGCAAGAGTACAAGACCCTGCAGGCCACCTTGCACAACTGGCTGAGCACACCGCCCCAGGGCATGGAACCGTTCGGTGACCAGCAACGTCAGGTGCTGAGGGCCAGGCGCAAGATTTATACGGCGCTGGATGACGCCTGGAGAAAGGTTGGCCCACGGCACTACGATCGAAATGGGCGCCTCTTGGGGCAGAAAATCGAATGGTTGGAAGAGGACCTGGCGCAGCAGCTCCGAACCTTGCCCGCACTGACTGCAAACTTCGACCATGTCAGCTACTTGGGCATTGTGGGAACCGAAGGCTCGCAGCTGACGGATGCGGATGTGCGGCCACTGCTCGCTAACTTTCGCGGTCTGCGTCAATTAGGGATCGAGGCCGCTCAACTGACACGCCTGCCGTCAGCCATCGAACAGATGCCGCATTTGCAGCGGTTGCATTTGGGCGGTAACAGTATTGTCCTTACGCCTGAAGACGTCTTGCGCTTGAAAGATCGGGTGCATCTCAAAGAGTTATTTTTGGAAATGAACCCACTCGGCTTGCCACCCGATGTCGGGCGCATGCCGCGCTTACATACCTTGCTGCTCAATGAAACAAGCCTGGTGGAGTGGCCTAGCAGTGTGTTCCGTGTGCCCAGGCCGGAAGACTTCATTCTGGATATGCGGCAGAACCCGATAGCGCGGATTCCCGAGTTCGCGCCGGGCTCGGATAAGGCATTGATTGTGGCGAAAACCTTCCTCACCCGTGAAACGCTGACGCCTGAACTGCTTGCTCAATTCAAGCGGTACATCGAGGCTGCCGGCCGGGATCCGGATCGCCAATTGCCGAAAAGGGGCGCGCTCGACAGCGAGCGGTGGAAAACCGGTTATTCGGCGCAGGAATGGCCCTCCAGGCAGGTGTTATGGGACATGCTTGAAGGTTCGTTTGGCTCTGAGGGCTTTTTCAATGTTCTTCGTGCCGTCAGAAACTCCGGGGACTCGACACTCAGGGGCGGCGTATGGTTGCCGGAACTGACCGCCAAGGTCTGGCGCATACTTGAGGCGATGGGCGAAGACGCCGAATTGCGCGAGCAGTTGTTCCTGATGGCCCGGGACCCTGCGGCCTGCGTGGACGCCGGGGCGCAGTTGTTCAATTCGATGGGCGTTGCCGTGCTGCATTGGTCGGCGTACTTCAGCGAGGACGTGGCCTCCGTGCGCAAAACTGTCTTCAACCTGGCCAGGGGCAAGTGGCGGCTCGATGAGTTGGGCCGTATCGCCCATGAGCGCGTGTCCCAACTGCAGGATGACGGCGTCAAGTTTCCGGAGTACGACGCCAAAGGCGCACGCATCGATCATTACGATGCCCGCGGCAATTTGATCGCTGATATCGACGAAGTCGAGATCTACCTGGCGTACACAACGCCATTGGCAACCCGTCTGGACCTGCCCTGGCAATCGCGGAGCATGATGTTCCGCGAGGATTATGTGACGGCGCCCATGGTCGAGGAGGCATTCAACCGCGTACAGCTACTGGACCAAGGCGAGCTGCTGCGTGGCAACCTGCTGGAGCAACCGATGTGGACCGACTTTCTGCAGCGGGCTCATCCAGCTGACTACGCGTCGATTGCCGCAAAATTCGATGCACTGATTGACTATCAGGCCGCGCAGGAACAATGGGCCGCCGCAGCCAACCTCCCTGAGAGCGCGAGGCAGGCCCTGCGCCAAACCATCAGCCGGTCGGCCCAGCGCCTGGGCCGACCGGCTTCGGAAAGTGAGCCGGGGCAACTGATGTCCCAGCAAGACTACGACGACACCTTTGGTCGCATCAATGGCGAACTGATCACCTTGAACCAGACACTGACCGATCAAGCGATCCGCGCCATCCTCTAGAACAGGAAGTACCGCTGGGCCATCGGCAACACCTCGGCCGGTTCGCACCACAGCAACTGACCGTCAGCCTTGACCTGATAGGTCTGTGGGTCCACCTCGATATCCGGCAGGTAATCGTTGTGGATCAGGTCGGTTTTCTGCACGTCGCGGCAACCCTTGACCACCGCGATCTGCTTCTTCAGGCCCAGGGCCTCGGGCAGTCCGGCCGCCTGCGCGGCCTGGCTGATAAACGTCAGGCTGGTGGCGTGCAGGGAGCTGCCGAAGCTGGCGAACATGGGGCGGTAATGCACCGGCTGCGGCGTCGGGATCGAGGCGTTGGCGTCGCCCATCAGGCTCGAAGCAATGGCGCCGCCCTTGAGGATCAGCGTGGGCTTGATGCCGAAAAACGCCGGGCGCCACAGCACCAGGTCGGCCCATTTTCCGACTTCGATGGAACCGACGATATGGCTGATACCGTGGGTGATCGCCGGGTTGATGGTGTACTTGGCAATGTAGCGCTTGGCGCGGAAGTTATCGTTGCCCACGCCGTCGCCCGGCAGGGGGCCACGCTGTTTTTTCATCTTGTCGGCGGTCTGCCAGGTGCGCGTGATCACTTCGCCGACACGGCCCATGGCCTGGCTGTCGGAGCTGATCATCGAGAACGCGCCGAGGTCGTGCAGGATGTCTTCGGCGGCGATGGTTTCGCGGCGGATGCGGCTTTCGGCGAAGGCCACGTCTTCGGCAATGCTTGGGTCCAGATGGTGACACACCATCAACATGTCCAGGTGTTCGTCGATGGTATTACGCGTGAACGGCCGCGTCGGGTTGGTGGAGCTGGGCAGCACATTGGGGAAGCCGCAGGCCTTGATGATGTCCGGTGCATGGCCGCCACCGGCACCTTCGGTGTGGTACGTGTGGATGGTGCGGCCCTTGAGCGCGGCGAGGGTGGTTTCGACAAAGCCCGACTCATTGAGGGTGTCACTGTGGATCGCCACCTGCACGTCGTAGGCATCGGCGACGCTCAGGCAGTTGTCGATGCTGGCGGGCGTGGTGCCCCAGTCTTCATGTAGCTTCAAACCGATAGCACCGGCCTTGACCTGCTCGATCAGCGGCTCGGGCAAACTGGCGTTGCCCTTGCCGGTAAAGCCAATGTTCATCGGGAACGAATCGCTGGCCTGCAGCATCCGCGCAAGGTGCCACGGGCCGGAGGTGCAGGTGGTGGCGTTGGTGCCGGTAGCCGGCCCCGTGCCGCCGCCGATCATGGTGGTGACGCCGCTGGTCAGGGCCTCTTCGATCTGCTGTGGGCAAATGAAATGCACGTGGGAGTCGATGCCGCCGGCGGTGAGGATCATGCCTTCACCGGCAATCACTTCGGTGCTCGCGCCGATGGCCATGGTCACGCCGGGCTGGATGTCCGGGTTGCCGGCTTTGCCAATCGCGTGGATGCGGCCATTCTTCAAGCCGACGTCGGCCTTGACGATGCCCCAGTGGTCGATGATCAATGCGTTGGTGATCAGCGTGTCGACCACTTCATGGGCGAGCAATTGGCTCTGGCCCTGGCCGTCACGGATCACCTTGCCGCCGCCGAATTTGACCTCTTCGCCGTAGACGGTGAAGTCCTGCTCGACTTCGACGAACAGTTCGGTGTCGGCCAGGCGCACCTTGTCACCGACGGTGGGGCCGTACATGTCGGCGTAGGCTTGTCTGGATATCTTCATGGGTGTGTCCTCGATCGTTCCCACGTTCTGCGTGGGAATGCATCCTGTGACGCTCTGCGTCACGACGTAAAGAGCGGACGCAGAGCGTCCCTGGCGGCGTTCCCACGCGGAGCGTGGGAACGATCTAATTGCATTCCAACTGTGGGAGCTGGCTCGCCTGCGATGAGGCCCTAAAGGTCGCCCATGACTCGCCCTGCAAACCCAAATACCCGCCTTGCACCACTCAACTCCACCAACTCCACCTCCCGACGTTGCCCCGGCTCAAACCGCACCGCCGTGCCCGCCGGAATATTAAGGCGCATGCCACGGCTGGCCGCGCGGTCGAATTCCAGCGCGTCATTGGTCTCGAAAAAGTGGTAATGCGAGCCCACCTGGATCGGCCGGTCGCCGCTGTTGGCTACGCCGAGGATGAGGGTGCGGCGGCCGACATTCAGTTCGATCTCGCCAGGCTGGATCTGATATTCACCAGGAATCATGCAGGTTGCCCCAGGGTCTTGTAGTAGATGGCGGTCGGGCTGTAACGCCCGTCCGGGCTTTGGCAGTAGTCGGGCAGCTCACCGAGCTTGGTGTAGCGCAGCGACTGATAAAAGGCTTCGGCGCCGGAGCCGGCCTCGGTGTCCAGGTACAGCAGGCCACGCTTGTGCTGGCGCGCGGCGAGTTCCAGGGTATTCATCAATTGCTGGCCCAGGCCATGGCGACGGGCGCTGCTGTGCACCAGCAACTTTTGCACCTCGGCGCGGTTCAGGCCGTTGGCTTTCTGGCACAACGCCAATTGCACGCTGGCGATCACCTGCTCGTCGCGCACCACTACCCACAGCAGCAGGCTGGTGTCCTCGACGCCGGCTTGCACGCCGGTCAGGTAGTCCCGGGCCTGGGCCTCATCGAAGTCGGCCATGAAGCCCACCGAAGCGCCGTGCTGCACCGCGTCCAGCAACAGCTCGATCAAGCCCCGGCGGTAATGGGCAAAGCTTTCAGCATTGACTCGACGCAGTTGTGCAGCGCTCATCGATCTCACTCCTGGGGCGGTTCGGCGCCCGGATTCAACGTCAGTTGCATAAAGGTCAGGTCCAGCCAGCGGCCGAACTTGATGCCCACTTGCGGCATTTGCCCGGTAGTCACGAAACCCAGGCGCTCATGCAGGCGGATCGAGGCCAGGTTGCCGCTTTCGATGGCGGCGACCATGACGTGCTTGCCGCAGCTGCGGGCGCGCTCGATCAGGGCCTGCATCAGGCGCGGGCCGAGGCCTTTGCCGCGCTGGTCATTGCGCACGTATACCGAGTGTTCGACGCTGTAGCGGAAGCCTTCGAAGGGGCGCCAGTCGCCGAATGAGGCGTAGCCGGTGACTTCGTCGTTGTCCACCGTGACCAGGATCGGGTACTGCTGGGCCTGGCGCGCACTGAACCAGGCCTGGCGGTTGGCCAGGTCCACCGGTTGCTCGTTCCAGATCGCCGTGGTGTTCAACACCGCGTCGTTGTAGATGGCGCGGATCGCCGGCAGGTCGTGTTCGGTTGCATCACGAATCATGGCTGCGCCTCAGGCAATGGGCTGGTGGACGGTGACCAGCTTGGTGCCGTCGGGGAACGTGGCTTCCACCTGGATATCCGGGATCATTTCCGGGATACCTTCCATAACCTGTTCGCGGCTGAGCAGGGTGGTGCCGTAGTGCATCAGGTCGGCCACCGTGCGGCCATCGCGGGCGCCTTCCATCAGGGCGGCGGAGATATAGGCGATGGTCTCCGGGTAGTTGAGCTTCACTCCGCGTGCCAGGCGCCGTTCGGCGACCAGGCCTGCGGTGAAGATCAGCAGTTTGTCTTTTTCCCGTGGGGTCAGGTCCATGGTTCAGTCCGTAGTAAGGCAGTTAAAAAGACGAGCGCTTACCCCTGTAGGAGCGAGCTTGCTCGCGAAAAACCCGAGGGCGCCGCGTGCATTCAGGATGCCCGCGTTATCGTTAACGATTTTCGCGAGCAAGCTCGCTCCTACAAAAGGGCGCATCTTCATGTGCTCCAGATTCTTGGTGCGACTGCTTCACGCCCAAACAGCGCCGGGCGTAAAAGCCGCCATAAATCAATCAACCACCCCCGCGCCAGCAGCGCTTCACTGGCCAAACAACGCGCCACCAGTAAGCCAGGCAATTGGGTCAAATCCCCGCGCACCGCATGGGGCAGTGAGCGGCATTGCTCAAGCAGTTCAGGGTCGATCTCGCCTGTCACCAGCAACGTGGCAAACACCGGTTGCCCATCCAGCCCGATAGGCGAATCCAGCAATCCATCGGCGCCCACAATGCGCTGGCGCTCATGCCAGAGCAACTGGCCGTCGCGGCGAATGTCCAGGTGCGATTGAAAGTGGCCAAGGTCGAACCGTTCGCCACTGGCCGGGCGGCCCAGAGCGACCACATCCCAGTAGAACAACCGCGCATCGCCCGACAGCTCCACTCGCGTGGTCAGTTCGGCCTGGGCGGCGCTGAATACGATGGTTTCCTGGGGCAGCCATTCCAGCGTCGCGCCGGCCTCGACGGTCAACTTGACGTGTTGAAACGCCGGGCCGCTGGCGCGGTACCACTTGGCGGCGCCGGGGCTGGTCAGTTGTGCCCAGGCACCCGTGCCCACATGGGCGCTGATGTCCAGGCGATCGCCACCGGCAATCCCGCCGGGCGGATGCACGATGATGTGCTGGCATACCTCGGGGCCTTCGGCGTACAGGTGTTTTTGCACCCGCAGCGGGCCAAGGTGGCGGCGCAGCACCGGGCGCGTGGTGTCATTGACACGCGCGTAGCCGAGTTCCAGCTCGGCGTGCCAGCTGGGCGTGAACAGGGCAGGGGTAACGGGCAGGTTCATGGCGTGTGCTTATCGTTAGGAGGCTACAGATTAGATGGTTACCAGCCCACGCACACCTTCGCGTTCCATATTTTCACCACGGCCCTGCTGCACGATTTCCCCACGGGACATCACCAGGTACTGGTCAGCCAGTTCAGCGGCAAAGTCATAGAACTGCTCCACCAACAGGATCGCCATATCGCCGCGCTCCGCGAGCTTCTTGATCACCGCGCCGATTTCCTTGATCACCGACGGCTGGATGCCTTCGGTGGGCTCATCGAGAATCAACAGGCGCGGGCGGCTCGCCAGGGCACGGCCAATCGCCAACTGCTGCTGCTGCCCGCCGGACAAGTCGCCGCCGCGTCGATGCTTCATTTGCAGCAACACCGGGAACAGTTCGTAGATGAAGGCCGGCACCTCTTTGGCTTCGGAACCGGGGAAACGCGACAGTCCCATCAGCAGGTTTTCTTCTACGGTCAGCCGCTCGAATATCTCCCGGCCCTGGGGCACGTAGGCGATGCCGGCATGTACGCGCTGGTGCGGCTTGAAGCTGGTGATGGCCTTGCCTTCCCAGTTCACTGCGCCCTCCTTGGCCGGCAGCAGGCCCATCAGGCACTTGAGCAGGGTGGTCTTGCCCACGCCGTTACGCCCGAGCAGGCAGGTGACTTCGCCGATCTTCACGTCAAAAGACAGCCCACGCAGGATGTGGCTACCGCCGTAGTACTGGTGCAGCTTGTCGATTTGCAGCATGTTCGATTCTCCTCAATGATCGTTCCCACGCTCTGCGTGGGAATGCTTCCCGTGACGCTCTGCGTCACCGTTGCTCAGCGGGACGCGGAGCGTCCAACTTGGCATTCCCACGCGGAGCGTGGGAACGATCAGCCGTTCGTGTCAGCGTTAGCGGCCGAGGTAAACCTCGATCACCCGCTCGTTTTCCTGCACCTGTTCCAGCGACCCTTCGGCCAGCACGCTGCCCTGGTGCAACACCGTCACGTGGTCGGCAATCGAGCCGACAAACCCCATGTCATGTTCCACCACCATCAACGAGTGCTTGCCGGCCAGGCGCTTGAACAGCTCGGCGGTGAATTCGGTTTCGGCATCGGTCATGCCTGCTACCGGTTCATCCAGCAGCAACAGTTGCGGGTCTTGCATCAGCAACATGCCGATTTCCAGAAACTGCTTCTGGCCGTGGGACAGCAAACCGGCGGGGCGATGCACGGAGGCGGTGAGGCGGATGGTGTCGAGCACTTCCTCGATGCGGTGCTTCTGTTCCCCGTTCAGGCGCGCACGCAGGCTGGCCCACACCGACTTGTCGGTCTTCTGCGCCAGCTCGAGGTTTTCGAACACGCTGAGGGCTTCGAACACCGTGGGCTTCTGGAACTTGCGCCCGATGCCGGCCTGGGCGATCTGCACTTCGCTCATGCGGGTCAGGTCCAGGGTTTCGCCAAACCAGGCCTTGCCGTGGCTGGGCCGGGTCTTGCCGGTGATCACGTCCATCAGCGTGGTCTTGCCCGCGCCGTTGGGGCCGATGATGCAGCGCAATTCGCCCACGCCGATGTACAGGTTCAGGTCGTTGAGGGCCTTGAACCCATCGAAGCTGACGCTGATATCTTCCAGGGTCAGAATGGTGCCGTGCCGGGTGTTGAGCCCTTTGCCCGCGACCTGGCCGATGCCAATCGCATCGCGGCCGCTGCCTGCGTCGAAAATAGGTTCAAGCATGACGTTCCTCATTTCTTCAGCAGGCCGATAACGCCCTTGGGCAGGTACAGGGTGACGATGATGAACAGCGCGCCCAGGAAGAACAGCCAGTACTCGGGGAAGGCCACGGTAAACCAGCTCTTCATGCCATTGACCACACCAGCGCCGAGCAACGGCCCGATCAACGTGCCACGCCCGCCCAGCGCTACCCACACAGCGGCTTCGATGGAGTTGGTCGGTGACATTTCGCTGGGGTTGATGATGCCCACCTGCGGCACATACAGCGCACCGGCAAGGCCGCACAACACTGCGCTCAACACCCACACGAACAGCTTGAAACCGCGTGGGTCGTAGCCGCAGAACATCAGGCGGTTCTCGGCATCGCGCAGGGCGGTGAGCACGCGGCCGAACTTGCTTTTCGCCAGGCGCCAGCCGATGTAGAGGCTGGCCACCAGCAACAGCACCGTGGCGAAAAACAACACCGCCCGGGTGCCAGGTTCAGTGATGCCAAAACCTAAGATGCTGCGGAAGTTGGTAAAGCCGTTGTTGCCGCCGAACCCGGTCTCGTTGCGAAAGAACAACAGCATCCCCGCGAACGTCAGGGCCTGGGTC
The DNA here is from genome assembly GCF_024519715.1 of Pseudomonas sp. Pse35. Taxonomy (NCBI): domain Bacteria; kingdom Pseudomonadati; phylum Pseudomonadota; class Gammaproteobacteria; order Pseudomonadales; family Pseudomonadaceae; genus Pseudomonas; species Pseudomonas sp. Pse35. Next base: position 23,282 of record NZ_JALJRP010000017.1, read on the forward strand.
ATGATCGAGAAATACACGCCCTTGATCCGCGAGCGGAAGGCGAAGAAACCGAACACCAAGGCCAGCACACCGGGGGCCAGTACCACCAGGCACAACGCCCACAGGAAGTGGTCGGTGCCGGCCCAGTACCAGGGCAATTCGGTCCAGGACAAAAAGGTCATGAACGCCGGCAACTCGCTGCCTGCCGCCTGGCGCATCAAGTACATGCCCATGGCGTAGCCGCCCAGGGCGAAGAACAAACCGTGGCCCAGGGACAACATCCCGGCGTAACCCCACACCAGGTCCAGCGCCAGGGCGACGATGGCGTAACAGAGAATTTTGCCCACCAGGGTCAAGGTGTAGGCCGACACATGCAGCGGGTTGTCGGCAGACAAGAGTGAACACAGGGGCAAGGCCAGCAGCAGGAGCAGGATGACTGCACCGACTGCAATCGTGACTTTGGGGCCGGCCTTTTGCGTGGCCGTAAGCATCAATGGCTGGTTCATCAGTCGATCACCCGTCCTTTCAGTGCGAAGAGTCCTTGCGGGCGTTTCTGGATAAACAGAATGATCAGCGCGAGGATCAGGATCTTGCCGAGCACGGCGCCGATCTGGGGTTCGAGGATTTTGTTGGCTATTCCTAAGCCAAAGGCGGCCATGACACTGCCGGCCAACTGGCCGACGCCGCCGAGCACCACCACCAGGAACGAGTCGATGATGTAGCTCTGGCCCAGGTCCGGGCCGACGTTGCCGATCTGGCTCAGCGCCACGCCGCCCAAACCTGCGATACCGGAGCCGAGGCCAAAGGCGAGCATGTCCACGCGCCCGGTGGGCACGCCGCAGCAGGCGGCCATGTTGCGGTTCTGGGTGACGGCGCGCACGTTCAGACCCAGGCGCGTCTTGTTCAGCAGCAGCCAAGTGAGCACCACCACGAACAGCGCAAAGGCGATGATCACGATGCGGTTGTACGGCAGCACCAGATTGGGCAGTACCTGGATGCCGCCAGACAGCCAGGCCGGGTTCGACACTTCGACGTTCTGCGCACCGAACACCAGGCGCACCAGCTGGATCAGCATCAGGCTGATGCCCCAGGTGGCGAGTAGGGTTTCCAGGGGGCGGCCATACAAGTGACGAATGACTGTGCGTTCCAGCGCCATGCCGATGGCCGCGGTGACAAAAAACGCCACCGGCAATGCGATCAACGGGTAGAACTCGATGGCCTGGGGCACATAGCGCTGCATCATCAATTGCACCACATAGGTGGAGTAGGCGCCGAGCATCAGCATCTCGCCGTGGGCCATGTTGATCACGCCGAGCAGGCCGAAGGTGATCGCCAGGCCCAGGGCCGCCAGCAGCAGGATCGAGCCCAGGGACATGCCGCTGAACGCCTGGCCGAGGATCTCACCCATCATCAGTTTGCGTTTGACCTGGGCCAGGCTGGTCTCAGCGGCGGTGTGTACGGCGGCGTCGGCTTCCACGCCTGGCGCCAGCAGCGCCTCTAGGCGCGTGCGGGCCAGCGGGTCGCCGGTGCTGCCGAGCAAGCGCACGGCCGCCAGGCGCACCACCGGGTCGGGGTCGACCAGTTGCAGGTTGGCCAGGGCCAGGCTGAGGGCGCTGTGCACCTGCTCATCCGTCTCGGCGGCGACCTGCTGGTCGAGGAATTTAAGTTGTGCAGGCACCGCGCTTTTTTGCAGGGTGCGCGCTGCGTCCAGGCGCACCTTGGGGTCGGCGACGAGCAGTTGCTGGCTGGCTTGCACGTTATTGATCAAACCGCGCAGGCGGTTGTTCAGGCGCACGGTCTTGGTTTCACCGTTGAGCGTGAGTTGGCCTTGCTCAAGGGCATCCACCAACTCGATACGCGTTGGGTCGGGGTGGGCGGCCCAGTCCTGCAGGAGTTTGGCTTGCTGCACCGGGTTGGCGGCAAGGAAGTCTTCGGCGTCGCTGGCGTGTGCGCCAAAGGGCAGCACCAGCAGCACGGCGAGGATGAGGCGGTGGAGGGCAGTGGGCATAGCAAAATGTCCTGATCATGCGGGGACAGTGTGGGAGCAGGCTGTGTGGGAGCTGGCTTGCCTGCGATGGCATCGCTGCGGTGTGTCAGGCACACCGAGTTGTTTGCATCGCAGGCAAGCCAGCTCCCACAGTGACCATGTCCCACATTCGAGCTGTGGGGGCGTTAGTTGCTCTTCACGGCATAGTCCGGCTTTTTGTCATTGCCCGGGATGTAGGGGCTCCACGGCTGCGCACGAATCGGCGCTTCGGTCTGCCACACCACCGAGAACTGCCCGTCGGCCTGGATCTCACCGATCATCACCGGCTTGTGCAGGTGGTGGTTGGTCTTGTCCATGGTCAGGGTGAAGCCCGACGGCGCGGCGAAGGTCTGGCCGCCCAGGGCTTCACGCACTTTGTCGACGTCGGTGGACTTGGCTTTTTCCGCCGCCTGCGCCCACATATGGATGCCCACATAGGTGGCTTCCATCGGATCGTTGGTCACGGCTTTGTCGGCGCCCGGCAGGTTGTGTTTCTTGGCGTAGGCTTTCCAATCGGCGACGAACTTCTGGTTCACCGGGTTTTCCACCGACTGGAAGTAGTTCCAGGCCGCGAGGTTGCCCACCAGCGGCTTGGTGTCGATGCCGCGCAGTTCTTCTTCACCCACCGAGAACGCCACCACGGGTACCTCGGTGGCTTTCAAGCCCTGGTTGGCCAGTTCTTTGTAGAAGGGCACGTTGGAGTCGCCGTTCACGGTGGAGACCACCGCGGTCTTGCCACCGGCGGAGAACTTCTTGATGTTGGCGACGATGGTCTGGTAATCGGCGTGGCCGAACGGGGTGTAGACCTCCTCGATGTCTTTATCCGCCACGCCTTTGGAATGCAGGAACGAGCGCAGGATCTTGTTGGTGGTGCGCGGGTACACGTAGTCGGTGCCGAGCAGGAAGAAACGCTTGGCGCTGCCGCCTTCTTCGCTCATCAGGTATTCCACCGCCGGGATCGCCTGCTGGTTCGGGGCCGCACCGGTATAGAACACGTTGGGCGACATCTCTTCGCCTTCGTACTGCACCGGGTAGAACAGCAAGCCGTTGAGTTCTTCGAACACCGGCAGTACGGATTTACGCGACACCGAGGTCCAGCAGCCGAACACCACGGCCACCTTGTCCTGGGTCAACAGTTGCCGACCTTTCTCGGCGAACAGCGGCCAGTTGGACGCCGGGTCCACCACCACCGGTTCGAGCATCTTGCCGTTCACCCCGCCCTTGGCGTTGATCTCGTCGATGGTCATCAGCGCCATGTCTTTGAGCGAGGTTTCGGAGATCGCCATGGTCCCGGACAGCGAGTGCAGGATGCCGACCTTGATGGTCTCGGCGGCCTGGACGGTCCAGGTCAAACCCATGGCGGCAATGGATGCCGACAAAGTGAAAGCCTTGATCAAGCTGCGACGCTTCATGGTGCGATCTCCGTGTACCGATAATTGTTGTGGGGCAGATACACAGGGCTTTGCAAAGGCTGTGCCTGCTACGCCAGACACGGGTTACCGGCGGGTTCGGGAGGTAAAGCCGCTCCGTGGCGCACCACGTTGGCGCCACGGAGACCGTTGAGTGCACGGCAGGCTTCAAAAGAGGGCGTTGCGCGACAATGCTTCAGGCGGTTGCGCTGATGCGTGACAGCAACAAGCGATCCAGCGCCCACACCAGGACCAACGAAGCCCCTACCAACGGAAAAATGATCGCCAGCCCGAGCATGATCGCCATCGCGGTTTTCCACTTGGGCAGGTCATGGCGCAGCGGCGGTACACCTAGCCCGCCTTGTGGCCGGCGCTTCCACCAGATCACCACGCCGCTGACCGCGCTGAGCAGAATCATCAGGCAGATCACCAGCACGATCAGTTGGTTGACCCAGCCGAACATCTTGCCCTCGTGCAGCATCACGCCGGTTTCGGTGGCGCGTGCGACCAGGTTGTAATGATCCCAACGTACATCGGCCAGGACCTTGCCGGTGTACTGGTCCACGTGCAGGGTGGCGTCGTTGCGCGGGTCGTCGGCGAACACCGCGACGGTGAATACACCAGTGGCGGTGGTGGGGAAGGTAATGCTGTAGCCGGGCTCGACCTTGCGTGCGTTGGCCAGGTCGACCACCTGTTGCAGACGCACCGTGGGTGCGGCCGGGCCTGCGTGCATTGCGCCGTGATTCATATGCTCGGCGTGGTCGCCGGACATTGGCATCGGCGTGTTTTCCAGGGCCCAGGGCACGGTCTGCTGGGTGGCGGTGTTGAGCACACGGGCCTGCTGGTCGGACTGCGGCACGCTGTTCCACATCGCGGCTGGGAAGGTGTTCCACAGGTCGGCGTATTGCTTGCCCCAGAACCCGGTCCAGGTCATGCCGCTGAGCAGCATCACCAGCAGGAACGCCGCGCCCCAGAAGCCGGCGACAGCGTGCAGGTCACGCCAGAACACCCGACCACGGGTATTGAAGCGAGGCCACAGAATGCCTGCAGATGACTTGCCCCGCGGCCACCACAGGTACAGGCCGGACACCACCAGCATCACGCCCCAGCCGGCGGCGAGTTCGATCAGGCGATCGCCGACGGTGCCGATCATCAGTTCGCCGTGCAGGGCGCGGACGATGGCTTGCAGGTTGTTGTTTGCGTCCTGCTCACCGAGGACGGTGCCGCGATAGGGGTCGATGAACACCGTCACCTCGTGGGCATCGTTGCGCATCACGAACTGCGCGCTGCGAGTGGCGTCGGCAGGGGGCAGGTATTTGCTGATCGCGGCGTGGGGGTAGGCGGCCTGGACGCGCTGCAGTTGCTCGTCGGCGCTCAGCGCGTGTTCGGCGGCGGGCACGGTGAGCAGGTGGCCGTACATCAGCGGGTCGAGCTGGGGTTTGAACAGGTAGATGATGCCGGTGAGGGCCAGCAGCACCATGAAGGGGGCGACGAAGAGGCCGGCGTAAAAGTGCCAGCGCCAGGCCAGGTTGTAGAAGGGAATTTTTTGTGTGGTCATCGGGTGCTCCGCATAAGGCTTTTGATTTTTCTTGGTCTGTTACACCGTCATCGCAGGCAAGCCAGCTCCCACATTGGAATGTATTCCACCTGTGGGCGCAGGCTTGCCTGCGATGCTTTTAGAAGCTCATGTCCACCTTGGTCCAGAGCGTACGGCCCGGCTCCTTGATGGCCTGCGGGTCGTTGGCTGGGTAACCGAAGCCTGCGTTACCGGCCAGATTCAGATGCTCGGCATAAGCCTTGCCGAACAGGTTGTCGACCCCGGTGCTGACCTTGAAGTGCTTGTTGACGCGGTATGCCGCGTTCAGCGAGAACACGCCGAAGCCGCCACTCTTGTCGTAGTCCTTGCCGACCACGTTGCCTTTGTTTGGATCGATACGGTGTTGCGCCGCGACCACCCTCCACAACGCACCAGCGCTCCAATCGTCTTCGCTGTAGGTCAGGCCCAGGCGCGTGTCCAGCGGTGGCATTTGCGGCAGCGCCTTGCCGTCGCTGCTGTTCTTGCCCCAGGCATAGGCGAGGCTGGCGTCGGCTTTCCAGTGTTGGCTCAGCTTGTACGCTGCGCCCACTTCGCCGCCCATGATACGTGCGTCCACATTGCGCGCCTGGGAGGTGGTGCCCATCATGCCGGGCCTGTAGTCGAACAGGATGAAGTCGCGCACCTGGCCGACATAGCCCGACACCCAGGCTTCCAGGTCGGCGCTCTTGTACTGGGCACCGAAGTCGAGCTGGGTGGTTTTCTCGGGCTTCACGCCGTCGAAGGCATTCACCGAACCGGCCGCGCCGGTGTTGGGGGAAAACAGCTCCCAGTAATCCGGGAAACGTTCCGCGTGGCCCAGGCCGGCATACAGCGTGGTGGGGCTGTCCGCTAGGTCGTGCTCATAACGCACAAAGCCCGAGGGCAATGTATCGGCGCGGGTGTCGCCGGCGGTCGGGTTCGGGCGCGACATCATTCCCGAGCCGGTGCGTTGACGGAAGTCCTTGGCCGAGGCGCGGTCCAGGCGTGCGCCGGTGATCAGGCGATCGTTGTCGGCGGCGTACCAGGTCAGTTCGCCGAACACACCGTAGTTGTGGAAATTGGCGTCCTTGTTGCGCGGCAGATCCTTATACGTGTCGATGCCCATGCTGCTGCGCGCACGGTGTTCATTGGTCTGTGCATCCAGGCCGCTGATCAATTGCACATCCGCCCAGCGCCAGGTCGCCTTGATGCGTGCGCCAAGGGTGCGGCGGTCGACGTTGGACGCCATGGGGCCCGCCATCATGCCGGTGCCCGAAGGGACACGCAGGCTGTAGTTGTCCATCACATGGTCGGCGTAGTTGTAGTAGACCTGGGCCTCGACCTTATCCAGCACCTCGCCGATATTGGATTTCTCGAAACGCAGCCCCAGGCTTTCGCGCAGGAACTGCGAGCCGTCCATGCCGCGGCCGGCGTAGCGCGCTTCACCATCGCCACGCCCGGCGGTGAGTTCCAGCAGGGTGTCGGCGTCGGGCGTGAAGCCCACAGCCACGTCACCGTTCCACTTGTCATAACGCGAGGCGACGGTGTCGTTGTTGCCGTCCTTGTAATCGTCGGCGTGGGCCTGGTTGCCGATCACGCGCACATAGCCCAATGGGCCGCCTGCAGCGGCATCGATGACCTTGTCAAAACGCCCGTTGGAACCGGCCAATACGCTGGCGTTGACCCGCGTGCCCAGCTCGCCGAACTGCTCGGGTTCACGGTCGAACAGGATGGTGCCCGCTGATGCGCCCGGGCCCCAGAGCACGGTTTGCGGGCCTTTGATCACGGTGAGCTTGTCGTAGGTTTCCGGCGAAATATACGAAGTTGGCGCATCCATGCGGCCCGGGCAGGCGCCGAGCATCATGCCGCCGTTGGTGAGGATATTCAGACGCGAGCCGAACATGCCGCGCAGCACCGGGTCGCCGTTGGTGCCGCCGTTGCGCACCAGGGCGAAGCCGGGGATGGTCTTGAGGTAGTCGCCGCCATCGCTGGCGGGCACCGGTTGGCGAGGGTCTTTGGGGTTGGTGACCACGGTCAGCGGTGAGCTGGGGGCGATCGCGGTGATGACGGTGGGACTCAGCTCATGCTCGTCGGCGTGAGCGTGGGCAGCCAATAGTGCGCCGCATAAGGCGGTGAGCAGGGCAGTACTTCCCAAACGGGTGTCAGCAGAAAACCTGGACATGACAAATTCCATCAATCAATCGTAAACAACACGGCCAGCAGCCTGCGGCTGTCTGTCTAAAGTCGGCCGGGGTGAAGTAGCGCGGTGAAGGGCTTACGAAACGATGGGCGGCGCGCGGCTGCGGGCTCCGGGGAAGATGCTCTGCCGGGCATGGCCCAGGCGCGTGGCGGGGGTGAGGGCGTTGGCGGGCGGCGGGGTGCCGAGGGTTGCGTAGGAGACGCTGCCGGGCAGGGCCGGGCAACTGAACAGCAGGCTGCAATAGCCGCATTTTTCCCAGAGAACATGATGCTCGTCGGGGGCTTTGCTGTGCTGCGCAGGTTCACCATGGCAGTTGGGCATGTCCATGGTCATGGACATGCTGGCGTGATGATCCATCGGCATCGCTTGGGAAATCAGCGGACCGATAAAAATCATCAGCATGGCGAACAGGCTGATCCAACTGCCGCGCATCAGACGGCGGTGGGGAGACAACCTGGCGCGAGGGGCGCCCATCGAGGTTGGCTTACTGGGCGTGCATGTGCTCGTGGCCGGCCATCGGTGGCATTCTCTGTACCGACACTTGCACCTCGACCTTGCCGGCTTTTTCGAAGGTCAGGGTCAGAGGGAATTGCTTGCCATCGGCCAACAGGCTGCGGTCTTTGAGGCCAAGCAGCATGACGTGATAGGCCATCGGCGCGAAGGTCAGTTCACCCTTGGCCGGTACGGCGACGCTGGGCACTTGTTGCATCTTCATCAAATCGCCTTGCATCACGTGCTCATGCAGCTCGGCTTTTTCGGCAACGCTGGTTTCAACGCTGAGCAGGCGATCCGGGGCCGCCCCGGTGTTATGAATTACAAAGTAGGCGGCGACGGTAGGCGCATTCGGTGGCAACTCCTGAGACCAGGGGTCGCTCACCAGCAAATCGCCGGCCTTGTAGTCTTCGGCATTGGCAGCACTGAACACCGGCAGCAGCAACGCAGCCAGAAGCAGGGAAGATTTAAGCATGGCAGTTCTCCAGAACGGTTCTAAACGCAGTTCACTTGCGAAGAAGATCAGACCGTTGGAGAAGCGCGGGGGTTAAGGCTCGGCCATTGCTGGCGCGGGGTTGGATTGCGCAATAAGCGCGGCGGCAAGTTCTGCACCGCCTCGAAGCGCGTCACATACAACTGCGGCACATGCCCCGGCAACGCCACCAACGGCGCAGAACCCGAGCAACACCAGCAATGCTGCATGGCGGAGTGATCGTCCGGCGGTGCGGGAATTTCCAGCTTGCCCAGGGCAATCGCCTTGAGGCTCGCGCCATTGGACGAACAGAACCCGCCCCACATCAGACGCTTGACCGGGTCATCGGTCTGCTGCATTGCACTGGCCAACGGCATGGCAAACGCATTGAACAGCACTGCAAGGCAGGCGATCCAGGCAATTGCAAAGCGTTGACGGGCCATGGCGGATAATCCGTAGGGTTAAACGATCAGGCGGGTATTTAGCCTGATCGGGGGGGATAAGTAAAAAGGGCGGGTGTGGTTTGGTGTCGCAGTGTTGGGTTTGAGGATAGACGAGAACGGCCGCTTGCCAATTTTGCAGAAAGGACGCGGCGCACCAGGCGGGCTGATCGTTCCCACGCTCTGCGTGGGAATGCCGCGTTGGACGCTCTGCGTCCGCTTTTAAAGCCGTGACGCGGAGCGTCACAGGATGCATTCCCACGCGGAGCGTGGGAACGATCAAGTCAGGTATAGGGCTTTTTCCAGCCAATGGTTGCGCAGTTGATTGAGCTAGCGCCTTGGCTGGCTGATCTACTACCGTCATTTGATAACGCAATTCCAAAGTGTGGGAGCGAGCAAGCACGCTCCCACATTGGATAGGTGGTGTTTAGAAAAGAATGATTGCTTGTAGCAACGCCGGCACTGCTGTGAACTCTCGATCTACGGCAGCCAACACCGGCCGCTTCAACACCAACACCGGCACCCCACGCTCACGCGCCACTTCCAGCTTCGGCTCGGTGGCGGTGCTGCCGCTGTTCTTGCTGATCAGCACATCAATCCGCCGTTCTTCGAATAACGTCCGTTCATCCTCGATCAAAAACGGCCCGCGTGCGCCGATCACCTCACAGCGCTCGTTGCCGGGATACACATCCAGCGCGCGCAAGGTCCAGAACTGCTCGGCGGGGATTTCGTCGAGGTGCTGCAAGGGTTCGCGACCCAAGGTGAACAGCGGGCGTTTGAAGGGTTTGAGCGCTTCGACCAGTTCGGCCCAGTCGGCGACCTCTCGCCAATCATCCCCCGGCTGCGGCTGCCAGGCTGGGCGTCGCAATGCCCAGCAAGGCACATCGCTCAATTGCGCCGCTTGGGCCGCGTTTTGGCTGATCTGCGCTGCATACGGATGGGTGGCGTCAATGATCAGGCTGATACGTTCGTCACGAATAAACTGCGCTAACCCTTCAGCGCCTCCGTAACCCCCGACACGAACCTTGCAGTTCAGGTCGGTTGGTACGCGGCCCACGCCGGCCAGGCTGTAGATATGCTGCGGCCCCAGGGTACGGGCGATGGCCAGCGCTTCCGTGACCCCGCCCAGTAATAGCATCCTTTTCATAGCGGCTTGATCACTTCCAGCAACGTGATCGGCAGCGCCTGGCGCCAGGTATCGAACTCGCCCAGGGGCTGCGCCTGGGCCACGTGGATGCGGGTCAGTTCACCGCCATGCTCGGCGCGCCAGTTCATCAAGGTCATTTCGCTTTGCAGGGTCACGGCATTGGCAACCAGGCGGCCACCGGGGCGCAGGTGTTGCCAGCAGGTGTCGAGCACGCCGTCGCGGGTGACGCCGCCGCCGATAAAGATGGCGTCCGGCGTTTCCAGGCCGCTTAACGCCTCCGGCGCCTTGCCGCGAATCAGTTGCAGGCCGGGCACGCCGAGGGCGTCGCGGTTGTGTTCGATCAGGCTTTGTCGGCCTGCGTCGGCTTCGATCGCGAAGGCGCGACAGCTGGGATGGGTGCGCATCCATTCAATACCGATGGAGCCACTGCCCGCGCCTACGTCCCATAACAGTTCGCCCGGCATGGGCGCGAGGCGGGCGAGGGTCATGGCGCGCACATCGCGTTTGGTCAGTTGGCCATCGTGTTTGAAGGCCGAGTCCGGCAAGCCGGCAAGACGCGACAGACGCGGTGCGTTCGCATCCGCCAGGCAGTCGATGGCGATCAGGTTCAAATCGGCAACCGCCGTGTGCTCCCACGCTTGCGCGTGCCCGTCGATACGCCGTTCAGCCGGGCCGCCCAAATGTTCAAACACACTGATGCGGCTGGAGCCAAAACCACGTTCGACCAACAACGCGGCAATCAAGGCGGGGCTGCTGGCATCATTGCTCAACACCAACAAGCGCACGCCACTGGCCAGATGCGCATTAAGTGCCGCCACCGGACGAGCCACCACGGATAACGTCACCACCTCCTGCAACGGCCAGCCCAGGCGCGCCGCCGCCAGGGATACCGACGATGGCGCGGGCAAAATCAACAACTCTTCAGCTGGCACTTGCCGCGCCAGGCTGGCGCCGACGCCATAGAGCATCGGATCGCCACTGGCCAGAACGCACACGGGCTCCCCGCGCCGCGACAACACTGGCTTCAGGGAAAACGGGGTCGGCCACACCTGGCGTTCGCCACGAATACACACCGGCAACAGGTCCAACTGGCGTTGGCCGCCTATAATCCGCGTGGCGCGCAACAGGGCATGCCGGGCATTTCTGCCCAGGCCTTTGAAGCCGTCTTCACCGATGCCTACAACCGTCAGCCAGGGCGACATATCAATTCCTTGAACGACATCCGACGGGCAGGCTTTTCATGCCGCCGGACAAAGCAGGCATAATACCGCGCCTTTACCCGTCAACCGGTAGCCCCGTGAACCCAACGCCCGCTGTGAATACCTTGCGCCCCTCGGCTTGTCCGGGGTTGCTGCGTATTGTCCAGGCGTTGGACGGTGGCATTTGCCGAGTCAAATTGGCGGGCGGCGCGATCACTGCCGCCCAGGCCCACGCCGTGGCGGACGCGGCCCAGGCGTATGCGGGCGGGGTGATTGAGGCGACCAACCGCGCCAACCTGCAGATCCGCGGCATCGGCGCTGAGCAGGAGGCGTTGATCGCCCGACTACTGGCGGCGGGCCTGGGCCCCAGCAACGCGGGCGGTGACGACGTGCGCAACCTGATGCTCAGCCCCAGCGCCGGCATTGACCCGCAGATGCTGTTCGACACCCGCCCGCTGGCCGCGCAGATCCTCGCCACCCTGGAGAACCATCCGCGTTTCCATGAACTGTCGGCCAAGTTCGCGGTGCAACTCGATGGCGGCGAAGACCTGGCGATGCTCGAGCATCACCACGACCTGTGGTTGTCGGCCTTCGTACGCCATGGCGAAACCCTGCTCGCGTTCGGCCTGGCCGGCTGTCCGGGCCTGGATGCGCCCCTGGCCGCCGTGCCTTTGAACCAGGGGCATGGGTTGGTCGTGGCCGTGCTGGAAGCGTTTCTGGACCTCGCCACCCCAGAACAAACGCGCATGCGCCATTTGTCTGTGGATAACGTGCTGAACCATTTGCGCTTGCCGTTGCTGCCAGCCGACGGCTTCATACGCCCGCCCAGCGACGCGTCGCTCCAGGTGGGCACTTATCCACAAGTGCAAAAGAATCAGTTCTACGTCGCCGCCCTCGCGCCATTGGGCCGCCTGAACCCGGCGATGCTCAAGGGCGCCGCACAACTGGCCAGTGACTATGGGGACGGCACCTTGCGCTTTACCCCCTGGCAAGGCGTGCTGGTGCCCAACGTCGAAAAGCCTCACGCCTTGACCGAGCGCCTGGCGCAACTGGGCTTTATCTGCTCGCTCGGCCACCCGCTGGCGCGCATGATTGCCTGCACCGGTTCCAGCGGCTGCGCAAAAGGCTTGGCCGACACCAAGGCCGACGCCGTGCAACTGGCCGCTCTGCAACCGGGCGTTGAGGTGCATCTGTCCGGCTGCCTGCGCTCCTGCGCTGCCGCGCACACCGCGCCAGTCACCTTGCTGGCGGTGAGCCCCGGCCACTACGACCTCTATTTTTGCGATGCAACCCAGCCTGGTTTTGGCCGGCTTCACGCGCGCACTCTTTCCATTGAAGCGGCGGGCGCCCTGTTGCGCGCTCGTCCACGGAGCAACACCGATGATTGATTACATCCGCGACGGTCAGGAGATCTATCGCAACTCCTTCGCCATTATTCGCGCGGAAGCCAAGTTGGACCGCATCCCGGCTGATTTGGAAAAACTCGCGGTGCGGGTGATCCATGCGTGCGGCATGGTCGAGTCCATCGACGGTCTGCAGTTTTCCGAAGGTGCGGGCAAGGCCGGGCGCGATGCGCTGGCCGCTGGTGCGCCGATTCTGTGCGATGCGCGGATGGTCTCCGAAGGCGTGACCCGCGCACGCCTGCCAGCCAATAACCCAGTGATCTGCACCCTGCGCGACGACAGCGTGCCGGAGCTGGCGCGGGAACTGGGCAACACCCGTTCGGCCGCCGCCCTTGAACTGTGGCGCCCGCACCTGGAAGGCAGTGTGGTGGTGATTGGCAACGCGCCGACCGCGTTGTTCTATCTGTTGGAAATGCTCGACGCCGGCGCGCCGAAACCGGCGTTGATCCTGGGTTTCCCGGTGGGCTTTGTCGGCGCCGCCGAATCCAAGGCCATGCTCGCCGCTGATAGTCGTGGGGTGCCGTTCGTGATCATGCAAGGTCGCCTGGGCGGCAGCGCCATGGCTGCTGCCGCCGTCAATGCCCTGGCCACGGAGGTCGAATAATGCAGGTGCGCGGACGTTTGATCGGCCTGGGCGTCGGCCCCGGTGATCCGGAACTGATTACCCTCAAAGCCCTGCGCCTGCTGCGTGAATCGCCGGTGGTGGCGTACTTCGTGGCCAAAGGCAAGAAGGGCAACGCCTTCGGCATCATCGAGGACCACCTGGTGCCGCAACAGACCCTGATGCCGCTGGTGTACCCGGTGACCACCGAAGTGCTGCCGGCGCCGCTGTCCTACGAGCAGGTGATCAGCGACTTCTACGACAATGCCAGCCTCGACGTGGCCGCGCACCTGGACGCGGGCCGCGACGTGGCGGTGATCTGCGAAGGTGACCCGTTTTTCTACGGCTCCTACATGTACCTGCATGACCGCCTGGCCGAGCGCTACGAGGCCCAGGTGATTCCAGGTGTGTGCTCGATGCTCGGTGGTGCCTCGGTACTCGGCGCGCCGTTGGTGTATCGCAACCAGAGCTTGTCGGTGCTCTCGGGCGTATTGCCCCATGAGGACCTCAAGCGCCGCCTGGCGGATGCCGATGCCGCAGTGATCATGAAGCTGGGGCGCAACTTCCCGAAAGTGCGCCAGGTGTTGGAAGAGTTGGGTCTGGCCGAGCGGGCGTTGTACGTGGAACGCGCGACCATGGCCAACCAGAAGATCGTGCCGCTGGATCAGGTGGAGCCGATGTCGTCGCCGTATTTCTCGCTGATCATCGTGCCCGGTGAAAGGTGGCAAGGTTGATGACCCCGGCGATTGTGATTCTGGGCCAAGGCAGCCTGGCGACTGCGCGCAGGCTCCAGCAGGTTTACCCCGGCGCGTTGATCCACGGTTTGGCCACACGGGTTGAGGGGGCAGACCGTACCTACAGCGAATTCGGCGCGACCTTGCGTCAGCTCTATCAGCAGGGCACGCCACTGATTGCCCTGTGCGCCGCGGGCATTGTGATTCGCACCCTGGCACCGTTGCTGCTGGAAAAGGGCGAAGAACCCGCCGTGCTGGCCGTGGCTGAAGACGGCAGCGCTGTGGTGCCGTTGCTCGGTGGTCTGGGGGGCGTAAACCTCATGGCGCGTGATATTGCGGCAGCGCTCGGCGTGTCCGCCGCCATCACCACCAGCGGCGAGTTGCGTTTTGGCACCTGCCTGCTCAACCCGCCGGCGGGCTATCAACTGGCCGACATCGAGCTGGGCAAACGCTTTGTCTGCGACCTTCTGGCCGGCGAAAGCGTGCGCATTGAAGGCGCGGCGCCATGGCTGGAGGACGCTAACCTGCCTCAGGATCAACAGGCGCGCCTGGCGATTCATGTGGGCAGTGCCGAGCGCACACCGGCAGCCAACGAGTTGCTGATTTACCCGCAGAATGTCTACGCCACCTGCCGGCCGGGTGCGCAGTTGGCCGAGCGTGTGCGCTCGGCGTTGCAGGAGGCTGGCGTGGCCGTGCAATCCCTGGCCTGCTTGCTGGCCAGCGACCTGCAGATGGCTGACGCGTCCTTGCATGAAGCCGCGTCGGCCTTGGGTGTACCGCTGCGTTTTGCCGTACTGGAACCCGTTGCGGACATCAGTATCACCGTGGCCGAGCAGCCCTTGGATCTGTCACAGGTTGGGCGCCCCCGCGGGCGTCTGGCGGTGATTGGCCTGGGCCCCGGCGCTGCTGAATTGATGGTGCCGGCGGTGAAGGCGGAACTGGCGCGTTGCACCGATGTGCTGGGGTATGAAACCTACGTGCGCATGGCCGGGCCGTTCCGGGACGACCAAGTGCAACACTGCACTGACAACCGCGAAGAAATGCAGCGCGCCCGCCACGCCTTCGAGCTAGCCGCGCAAGGCCGCTCGGTGGTGGTGGTGTCCTCTGGTGACCCAGGTGTATTCGCCATGGCCGCAGCGGTGATCGAGGCGCTGCACGAGTCCAGCGAGCCGGCCTGGCATCAGGTCGACCTGGAAATCCTGCCGGGGGTTTCCGCTTCGCTGGCCACCGCTGCCCAGGCGGGCGCGCCGCTGGGGCATGATTTCTGTGTGATGTCGCTGTCGGATAATCTCAAGCCCTGGGCGATCATCGAAAAACGCCTGGACCTGGCTTCCCAGGCCGACCTGGCCTTGGCGTTCTACAACCCGATCTCCAGGTCGCGGCCTTGGCAACTGGGACGCGCCCTGGAGATCGTCGCGCTGCATCGCACGCCGCAGACGCCGGTGGTGCTGGGCCGTGACATCGGTCGTCCAGGCCAGACGCTGCGCGTCACTACCTTGGGGCAACTGACGCCCGAGCAGGTGGACATGCGCACCATGGTGCTGATCGGTTCATCCACCACCTGTGTGTTCCCGCGCGCGGGTGGCGGCGAGTGGGTGTACACACCACGTTGGTATGGCGACAAACCCAACTCCTGAAAACAGCCCGGTTGGCTGCCGGAAAGCTCCGAATAACCCAGGGATTCCCCTGGCGTTGTTCGGGGCTTTTTCTTTTTTATGCGATGAAAACCGCACGCCTGCCCGCCGCGCCTTGTCATTGCTGGACGCTGGTTTTGGGCGGGGCAGTCCAAGGGATGTTTATCGCATGGAAACCCCGCTGCTCCCTGGACTAGGGTGGAAGCAAGCCCCATGTGGGGTGCTTGTGGAGAACAGAAAATGGAGCGACGTCACAGAAGGATCAACAGTAAAAAAAGGCGCAAGTTGATTGCCGCCTACAAATTGCCGGGCGCACCTGCCAGGCAGGCCGCTTGCGCGCTGGATAGCGACGATGATTGCAATGCGGCCGTGGTCAACAACGGGGTGATTTCATTTGCCGAAGGCTTGTCGGCGTTGAACCGCGAATACGTACGCAAAAGCTATCTGCTGGCCAGCAGTTATGTGAGCGATGTGCTGAACGTCCAGCGGGGCAGCGAGGCGTGGTACGAGGAATTTATCAAGGTGATGGTCAGCCTGGGGTGGCTGCCGCTGCGCAGTCGCTTTGAACGGGTCTCGCGTGCGGGCAAGGGCCTGACGGTGCAACTGGCGGCGCTGAATATCATCGCCTCGATGCTGACGTCGACGGCGCTGTTCGGGCCACTGCTTAGCGCCTTGCCCAAGCTGGCCGCCGATGCGCTGGATGCATTGAAGCGTCAGCCAGCGTCTTTCGAGCTGTTCAAGCGCAATTGCGCGGTGCATGAGGGCGGCGATTTCGGCCTGGCCTCCTGCGCTGAAACAGACGGCGAGTTGATCATGGTGCTGGTGACCTACAGCACCCATGGTGTGGATAAACAGGTGGGCCTGCCCTTCCTGGAGTGGGATAGCTCCTCGTTCGAGGCCTTCAGCGGGCAGACTTGCCTGGTGCTCAATACCTCTATGGTCAACGAGAAAACCATCCAACTGATGCGCGAAAGCGCCGGTGACAAAGTGGAAATGGCTATCGCCAAATACCGGATCTAGGGCACCAGGTAGCCGCGTACCCCGGTAAAAATGATTTGCGCGGCCAGGGCGCAGACGAACAGGCCCATCAACCGGCTGACAATCTGCAAGCCCTGGTCGCCGAGAATGCGTTCGATACGGTTGGACAGGTACAGCACCACGCCCACCGTCAGGCTGGCCAGGGCAATACTCAGGATGGCGGTAAGCTTGTCGTCCCAGTGTGGTTGGCTGACGCCCATCACCAGCAAGGCGCCGATGGTGCCGGGGCCGACGGTGAGGGGGATGGTCAGCGGCACGATGGTCACGTCCTGCTGCACGTTGTCGGTCTGCACCGCCGACTTGCCCTGGGCCATGCCCAGGGCGGAGATAAACAACACGCTGCCGGCGCCGATACGGAACGCGTCGACGGTAATGCCGAACACACTGAAAATCACCCGGCCAAACAGGTAGAGCAGCACGCTCGATACCAGGGTGGCCAGTGCAACTTTCCACGCCAGGCGCCGACGCTCCTTGCTGGAGTAGCCACGGGTCAGGCTGATAAAGCAGGACAGCACAAAGAACGGGCTGTAGAGCACCAGCATCTTCAGGTAAACGCTGAATAACACATGGAGCATGGGGGCGGCTCGCGGGCGGGGAAAGTGTGGAGGAGTCTATCCGACACAGATCAAATGTGGGAGCTGGCTTGCCTGCGATAGCGGTGGGTGTGATCGTTCCCACGCTCTGCGTGGGAATACATCCAGTGACGCCCTGCGTCGCGTTCAAGCAGGACGCGGAGCGTCCCGGGCGGCATTCCCACGCGGAGCGTGGGAACGATCATCACGGGCTGTAGAGCACCAGTATCTTCAGGTAAACGCTGAATAACACATGGAGCATGGGGGCGGCTCGCGGGCGGGGAAAGTGTGGAGGAGTCTATCCGACACGGATCAAATGTGAGAGCTGGCTTGCCTGCGATAGTGGTGGGTGTGATCGTTCCCACGCTCTGCGTGGGAATGCATCCAGTGACGCTCTGCGTCGCGTTCAAGCAGGACGCGGAGCGTCCCGGGCGGCATTCCCACGCGTGGGAACGATCATCAGGAAAGGGTGCTGTGCTCAGGGCGCTGTTGGCGCTGCGCGACCCAGTAGTCCACCAGCTCGCGCAGCTGCGACAGTTCCACCGGCTTGGCCATATGCCCGTCCATGCCTGCCTGGCGTGCGCGTTCTTTGTGTTCCGACAGGATATGCGCGGTGAGCGCCACCACTGGCGTGCGCACGCGTTGGTGGCTGACTTCCCATGCCCGCAGTTGCTGTGTGGCGGAGAAGCCATCGAGAATCGGCATTTCGCAGTCCATCAATACCAGGTCATAGCGCTGGGCTTTCATCGCTTGCAGCGCTTCTTCGCCGTTGCTGGCGGTGTCCGGGTCGAGATTGAGCTTGCCGAGCATGCCGCGAATCACTTTGGTGGAAATGCTGTTGTCTTCGGCTACCAGGATGCGGAAATCGCTGGGCACGGTCATGGCTGCCGGTGCGCTGGGGGCCGGGCGTGCCACGGGTGCGCCTTTGCTGCGCTGGGCCAGTTCATCAGCCAGGGTGGTCTTGAGGGTATAGCCAGCCACCGGTTTGGCGAGGATGCGCTTGATCCCGCAGTTGCGCGCAATGATCTTGCTCGGTGCATTGCTGATTCCGGTGAGCATGATCAGCAGGATGTCGTGGTTCAGGCTCGGGTCTTCCTTGATTTTCGCCGCCAGTTGCATGCCGGTCATGCCGGGCATGTTCTGGTCCAGCAGTACCACGTCGAAATAATCACGCAGGTGCGCCTTGGTGCGCAGCAGCGCCAGGGCCTCCTTGCCCGAAGGCACGGCGCTGACGTTCAGGCCCCAGGCCGTGCATTGTTGCACCAGGACTTTGCGGCAGGTGTCGTTGTCGTCCACCACCAGCACGCGGGCGTCCTTGAGCGGGCCGTCGAGGTCGCTGGTCGGGTGTTCCAGGCGTTCCGGGTCCAGCGGCAGGGTCAGCCACAGGGTACTGCCCTGGTGGCTCCCACTCTTGACGCCGAACTCGCCGTTCATCAACAAGATCAGCTGGCGTGCGATGACCAAGCCCAAGTGGCCGCTCAAGCGCGTCGCCGAAAGGAAGTTCTTGCTGTGCAGTTCGCTGTGCAGCAGGGCGTCGCGTTCGGCAGCTTCCATGGGCACGCCGCTGTCTTGCACGGCAATGCGCAGGCGTGGCTTGGTGCTGCGCTCATCCAGGGCGACAACGATCAGCACTTCGCCTTCATCGGTTTTGTGCAGGGCGTTTTCCAGAAGGCTCAGTAAAGCCTGGCGCAGTCGCGTCGGGTCACCGCTGATCACTCGTGGTACCTGGGGTTGGATGAAGCTGATCAGCTCGACATTCTGTTGCTCGGCCTTGGCGCGGAAGATGCTCAGGCAGTCGTCGATCAATGCATTGAGATCGAACTGCACATCATCGAGTTCGATCTGCCCGGATTCGAGCTTGGAAATGTCGAGAATCTCGTTGATCAGGGTGAGCAACTCATTACCGGCGCTGTGGATGGTCTGCACATAGTCGCGTTGCTTCACCGACAACGGCGTGCCCAGCAGCAACTCGGTCATGCCCAGCACACCGTTCATGGGCGTGCGGATTTCGTGGCTGATCTTCGCCAGGAACTCGGCTTTGGCGGCGATTTCGGCATTGCTGGCCGCCAGGTCGCGGCTCAGGCTGAAACGGGTTTCGACAATGGCGCGCTGGCGCTCGCCGAGGGCCAGGCTCATCAGCAGGCCACTGAGGCAGATAAAGCTCAACAGGGTGACGATCAGCCCCTGTGGCGCCACCAGGGTAAGGCCGAGCAGTGCGGGCAGAATGATCAGCGTGCCGATGTTGAATACCACCATGGCCGCCACGAACAAGCGCGCCGGGCGGTAGCCTTTTTGCCAGTGATAGGCCGAGACAAACAGCATGCTCAGGCCCGCCAGCGCGACCAGGGCATAGGTGATGATGTTCAGCGGCAAGGTGTTGACGAACAACAGGAGCAGGCCGCACAGGATGATCAGCAGGATGTCGGCCATCAACACTTTGTTCAGCGGGTGCGGGCCCAGGGGCATGAAGAAGCGGTAGGCGAACATCAGCCCACAGGGTGCGGTCAGCAGCAGGGCCAGGTAGGCACCGGGGGTCTGGATTGCGTGCCAGTTCGGCAGCCATGGCCCCACCAGGTTGAGCAACAGCGCCAGGCTGAGCATCAACAGGAACTCGCACGCGGCCAGCCACAGGCTGCTGCGCGAGCGGTGGTAGGCGAAGCGCGTGAGGTTGTGCAGGATCAGCATCGACAGCACGCCGAACAGCAGGCCGTAGATCAGCGTCTGGTTCTGGTTGGCGGCGGCCAGCACCGCTGGTTCCAGGGTGATGTAAGGGCGCAGCTCGTGTTCCGAGACCAGGCGCAGGTATACCTCCAGTGGCCGTTGGCTCTGAGGCATCGGCAGCATGAAGTCACTGCTGGGCAACGAGCGCTCAGCCTGGGGTTGGCGTGTGCCGGTGGTTTGTTGCTCCACCAGGGTGTCGCCGTCCAGCACATACAGGCTCAGGCTGGAGAGGTCCGGGGCGAACACCCGCAGCACTTGTTCGTGCTTGCCGGGCTGCAACCTGAAACGCACCCACAACGCACCGTCCGGCTGCGCGGCGGTGATCCGGTCCAGTTCGATGGGGCTGAATTGATTGGTATAGCGGGCGGAACGGATATCGCTCAGTTGCAGGTCGGCCTGTTCATCAAGCAATACTGCCCAGCCACTGCCTTGCGCAGCGGCCTGGGCCGGTAGCAAGCAGAGCAGGGTCAGCAGACTGATTGTGAAACCTATGGCGATCCTGAGCCAGCGCACGGCGAAATCCCTTCGGTAGGTGGATGCACGGGTTAACTATGCGCGGGGCAACAGGGTACGGCAAGGGCCAAAGGCCCTTACCTAACCGAACGGATAGCTACTGCAAGTGTAGCTGCTCAGTTGTTCTCACCGCGTTCGCGGGCAATGGCACGGTAGCCAATGTCGGTGCGGTAGAAGCAGCCCTTCCAGTCGATTTTCGCCGCCAGTTTGTATGCCTGTTGTTGCGCGGCATCGACACTGGCACCCATCGCGGTGGCGCACAACACGCGGCCACCGGCGGTTACAACTTTGCCGTCCTTGAGCGCGGTGCCTGCATGGAACACCTTGCCTTCCAGCGCAGCGGCGGCGTCGAGGCCTTCGATCACATCGCCCTTGGCGTAGTCGGCAGGGTAGCCACCGGCCGCCAGCACAATCCCAACGCTAGGACGTGGGTCCCACTGCGCTTCGACCTTGTCCAGGGCCTGGGCGAGGGCGGCTTCCACCAGCAGCACCAGGCTCGATTGCAGGCGCAGCATCACCGGTTGGGTTTCCGGATCGCCGAAGCGGCAGTTGAACTCGATGACTTTGGGGTTACCGGCTTTGTCGATCATCAGGCCGGCATAGAGGAAACCGGTGTACACGTTGCCTTCATCCGCCATGCCGCGCACGGTTGGCCAGATCACCAGGTCCATGACGCGCTGGTGGACGTCGGCGGTGACAACGGGCGCCGGGGAGTAGGCACCCATGCCGCCGGTGTTCGGGCCACTGTCGCCGTTGCCGACGCGCTTGTGGTCCTGGCTGGTGGCCATCGGC
The DNA here is from genome assembly GCF_024519715.1 of Pseudomonas sp. Pse35. Taxonomy (NCBI): domain Bacteria; kingdom Pseudomonadati; phylum Pseudomonadota; class Gammaproteobacteria; order Pseudomonadales; family Pseudomonadaceae; genus Pseudomonas; species Pseudomonas sp. Pse35. The sequence continues at coordinate 44,209 of NZ_JALJRP010000017.1, forward strand.
AATACGTTCTTGCCGTCGACCATCACGATAAAACTGGCTTCCTCGCCGTCGAGGAACTCCTCGATGACTACGCGTGAACCGGCGTCACCAAAGGCATTGCCGGCGAGCATGTCGCGCACGGCGTCTTCGGCTTCCTGCAGGGTCATGGCGACGATCACGCCTTTGCCGGCAGCCAGGCCATCGGCCTTGATCACGATCGGTGCGCCTTTCTCACGCAGGTAAGCCAGGGCCGGTTCGATCTCGGTGAAGTTCTGGTAGTCGGCCGTCGGGATCTTGTGGCGAGCCAGGAAGTCCTTGGTAAAGGCTTTCGAGCCTTCCAGCTGGGCGGCGCCAGCGGTAGGGCCAAAGCAATCCAGGCCACGGCTGCGGAACAGATCGACGACGCCTGCTACCAGTGGCACTTCCGGGCCGACGATGGTCAGGGAAACATTCTTTTCGGCAAAATCCGCCAACTGCTCCAGGGCCAGCACGTCGATGGCGACGTTTTCGCACTTGGCTTCGATGGCGGTGCCGGCGTTGCCGGGGGCCACGAAGACTTTCTGCACGCGTGGGTCCTGGGCTACTTTCCAGGCCAGGGCGTGTTCACGGCCACCGCTGCCAATGATCAAAACATTCATTTCAAAAACCTCGTTAGGATGATCGTTCCCACGCTCTGCGTGGGAATGCCTCTACGGACGCTCTGCGTCCGAGGGACGCGGAGCGTCCCTGGCTGCGTTCCCACGCGGAGCGTGGGAACGATCAATCAGTGGCGGAAGTGGCGCATGCCGGTGAAGACCATCGCAATGCCAGCTTCATCAGCAGCGGCGATGACTTCTGCATCACGCATCGAACCGCCTGGTTGGATCACGGCGGTCACGCCTGCTTTCGCGGCGTTGTCCAGGCCGTCACGGAACGGGAAGAACGCATCGGAAGCCATCACCGAGCCCACCACCTGCAAACCGGCATGTTCAGCCTTGATCGCGGCGATACGTGCCGAGTTCACGCGACTCATCTGGCCAGCGCCGACACCGATGGTCTGGCGGTTCTTGGCGTAGACGATGGCGTTGGACTTGACGTATTTGGCCACTTTCCAGGCGAAGATCAGGTCGTTGATCTCTTGCTCGGTCGGCGCGCGCTTGGTCACGACTTTCAGGTCATCGCTGCCGATCATGCCGATGTCGCGGCTCTGTACCAGCAGGCCGCCATTGACGCGCTTGTAGTCCCAGGCCGCGGCGCGGTCTGCCGACCACTCGCCACAGGCCAGCAGGCGCACGTTGGCTTTGGCGGCGACGATGGCGCGGGCTTCTTCGCTGACGCTTGGGGCGATGATCACTTCGACGAACTGACGCTCGACGATGGCCTTGGCGGTCTCGGCATCCAGTTCGCGGTTGAAGGCAATGATGCCGCCGAATGCGGATTCGGTGTCGGTGGCGTAGGCCAGTTCGTACGCCTGGCGGATACCGCCTTCAGCGTCCGGGCTGACGGCCACGCCGCACGGGTTGGCGTGCTTGACGATCACGCAGGCCGGCTTGACGAAGCTCTTTACGCATTCCAGCGCGGCGTCAGTGTCGGCCACGTTGTTGTAGGAGAGTTCTTTGCCTTGCAGTTGAGTGGCGGTGGCGATGCCCACTTCGGCCGGCTTGGCTTCCACGTAGAACGCCGCACTCTGGTGCGGGTTCTCGCCGTAGCGCATTTCCTGGGCCTTGATGAACTGGCTGTTGAAGGTGCGCGGGAACTGGCTGCGACCTTCTGTGCTCAGGGTGTCAGCCGCTTGGTTCACGGTGCCCATGTAGTTGGCGATCATGCCGTCATAGGCGGCGGTGTGTTCGAACGCCTTGAGCATCAGGTCGAAGCGCTGGGCGTAGGTCAGGCCACCGGCCTTGAGGTTTTCCAGGACGTTGGCGTAGTCGCTGGCATTGACCACGATGGCCACGTCCTTATGGTTCTTGGCCGCCGAGCGCACCATGGTCGGGCCGCCGATGTCGATGTTTTCGATGGCGGTCGGCAGGTCGCAACCTGGCTTGTTGATGGTGGCTTCGAACGGGTAGAGGTTAACGGCCACCAGGTCGATCGGCTTGATGCCGTGCTCGGTCATGATGGCGTCGTCGATGCCGCGACGGCCAAGGATGCCGCCGTGAATTTTCGGGTGCAGGGTCTTGACGCGACCGTCCATCATCTCTGCGAAACCGGTGTAGTCCGCGACTTCCACTGCGGCCACGCCGTTGTCCTGCAGCAGTTTGAAGGTCCCGCCCGTGGAGAGGATTTCCACACCCAGGGCTTCCAGCTCCCGGGCAAATTCAAGGATCCCGGTCTTGTCGGAAACACTGATCAAGGCACGGCGGATCGGCAGGCGGGTGGTCTGGTCGGTCATCTCAATTTCCATCAAAAGCAAAGGAAGTCAGCAAAAAAGGCGACCGGTTTTACGCGGGCGCCTTTCTGGTTTGATTGAATGCTTACAGCAAATCGTACTGCTTGAGCTTTTTGCGCAACGTGCCACGGTTGAGGCCCAGCAGCTCACTGGCTTTGGTCTGGTTGCCCTTGACGTAGTTCATCACGCTTTCGAGCAAGGGCGCCTCGACTTCGGAGAGCACCAGGTTGTACACATCCGTGACGGAAGCGCCCTCAAGGTGGGCGAAATAATTGTGCAGCGCCTTCTCGACACTCCCGCGAAGGGTCTGGCCTTCTTCGCTCGGCGTGTTGAGGTGCTGTTTCAAATTGACATTGTCGCTCACGGGTGTTGTTCCACTCACTAAAGTCTCGGTCATCATCGTCATGCGGCCACCCCTTCTCCATCCCCTGTTCCCAGGCTCTTGTCGCGTCCGGCGAAGAACTCACGAACGGTGGCGACCTGTGCCTGCGTTTCATCCAAACGATTGAACTGAGCGCGGAATTCCTTGGCGCCCGGCAAGGTGGCGAGATACCAGCCGACATGCTTGCGAGCAATGCGTACTCCCATCACGTCCCCATAAAAGGCGTGCAGGGCGGCCAGATGCTCTAGCAGAATACGTTCCACCTCGACCAACTCTGGTGCCGGCAAGACTTCACCGGTACGCAGGAAATGCTCGATTTCACGAAAAATCCACGGCCGCCCCTGGGCGGCCCGGCCAATCAACAAGCCATCGGCACCGGTCGCGTGCAGCACGCGCCGGGCTTTCTCGGCACTGTCGATGTCGCCATTGGCAAAGACGGGCATCGACACGGCCTGCTTGATCGCGGCAATGGTGTCGTACTCGGCTTCACCGGTATAAAGGTCGGCGCGGGTACGGCCATGCACCGCCAGCGCTGTAATGCCTGCCTGTTCAGCGATCTTCGCCACCGTCAGGCCATTCTTGTTGTCCCGGTCCCAACCGGTACGAATCTTCAGGGTCACCGGTACATCCACTGCGCCGACAACGGCCTGCAGGATCTCGGCGACCAACTGCTCATCTTTCAACAGTGCGGAACCGGCGGCCTTGTTGCAGACCTTCTTGGCCGGGCAGCCCATGTTGATATCGATGATCTGTGCACCCAGCTCCACATTGGCCCGTGCGGCATCCGCCAGCATCTGCGCATCGCCCCCGGCGATCTGCACCGAGCGTGGCTCGGGATCACCTTCGTGGATCATGCGCATCCGCGACTTGCGGGTGTTCCACAGACTCATGTCGCTGGTAACCATTTCAGAGACTACTAGACCCGCGCCCAGACGCTTGCACAGCTGACGAAAGGGCTGGTCGGTGACACCCGCCATCGGGGCGAGGATCAAGCCGTTTTGCAATGTGTATGGGCCGATGCGTACCGCCGACATAGGACTTCCCTGTTGTGGGGCCGGATCATTAGAGTTCGAAAAAGGGTTGGCATGATACCCGCTCTCGATGACTGGTTAAAGGCTGAATTGGATAAAATCTGAACAGTTACTTTTTTATCGCCATCGGTTTGGTTGACGGCGGTCAAGTCAATAATCCGCCGTCAAACCTCGGTGGGCACGCCGTTTTACTCGGGCGAGTTGAAGCTCAGGCTGTAGTTCACGGCTCTATTGCCCGGATCAAGAATGTCCAGGGAGATGTGGATAGGCGTCTGCGAGGGCATTTCGCTGACGCCAGCCAACTCGCCGCTGAGGTATTCGGCGGGCTTGAAGCGACGACTGGCAATCAGGCTGCCGTTCAAGTCCGCAAAGCGCAACTCCAGCAGCGGGAAGGGCTGGGAGAAGGTCGCACGGTTATAGATGATGGCATCGACCACCAGCGCCCCGGCGAATTCGGGGTGGCTGCGCACCACCAGATTGCTGCTCTTTATGTGAGTAATGTCGACCCGCGATGGCACGGTGCACCCCAGTTTCGGGCATAACGCCTGGAACCAGGGACGGTAGGCGTCCTGGCGGGCCAGGTCGTCGAATTGGTAGGCGATGTACTGGCCGGCCAGACCGGCAGCGGCGAGTACCACCAACAATATCCAGACCAGACGGCGACCCCAGCTTGACGGACGCTTCTGCGCATACAGGTGCAGGGGGTCGTCTTCCAGGTCCTGGAGTAACTCGTCGTGTACACCAGCCTCCGTTCGCGCGCGCTTGCGGCGCGGCTGTGCGCGGTCTTCGGGTTCAGGTTCATCGTGCTCGTCGCGGGTGGGTATCAGCGGCGGGTCGAGGTCGTCATCCACGGTAGTGGCGTGCAGAGCTGGTGCGTCATCGAGTTCGTCGACGTGGGCCGACATGGACGGTTCGGTGCGCTGTTTGGACGCAGGTGCCTTAACCGGCTCGGGCTCTTCTTCTGGTGCCTGGGCGCGCTCTTGGGGTGGCTCACTGAACAGGCTGGCCGCCCACTTTTCTTCCTCGGCCTTGACCGTATCGCGGCTGGCGCTGAAGGACTCTTCCTTTTGCCGACGGTCGGCACCTGGCTGGCGTCGTTCCGCACCCAAGGCCTGGGTATGTTGGATCTCGCGACGTTCCAGCTTGGCCAGTTCCTTGTCCAGGTTATCCAGGTCCAGCTCTTCGGCCGTCCACTGTTTCTGGCTGATGGCCCGTGGTGGCTCGGGAGGTGCTTCGCCAATCGGTTCGGGGGTTGTCGGCGCTTCAGGTTCCGGCGCAGACGCCTGGGCACGTTGCTCCAGCAACTGGCGAGCGGCGTTGAACACTTGCAGGCACGAGCCGCAACGCACCACGCCGCGGGCCACGCTCAATTGAGCGTGGTTGACGCGAAAGCGCGATTGGCAATGTGGGCACTGGGTGACGAAACTGTCGGTCATGCGGCCATCCGATTCAGGCAAGCGCTCATTCTAGCGCCGACGACCGCTGATGCGTACCCAGCCATCACGGTTGGCGATCGGGTCCAGCTCGAAGTCTTTGGCGTAGGCCGCAGCCACGTCTTCACCTTGCTCGGCGAGGATGCCCGACAGCGCCAGGCGCCCGCCCGGCTTGACCAGGCTCGACAGTTGCGGCGCCAGCGACACCAGTGGCCCGGCGAGGATATTGGCCACCAGCACATCGGCCTGAACCTGGGGCAGGTCCTCAGGCAGGTAGAGTGGGAATTTGCCTTCGGCAATGTTGTTGCGCCCGGCGTTATCGCGGGAGGCTTCCAGGGCCTGCACGTCGATATCGGTGCCCACGGCCTCCTTGGCGCCCAACAGCAGGGCGGCGATGGCCAGGATCCCCGAGCCGCAACCAAAGTCCAGTACGTTGCTGTCGGTCAGGTCCTGGCCGTCCAGCCATTCCAGGCACAGGGCGGTGGTCGGGTGCGTGCCGGTACCGAACGCAAGGCCCGGGTCCAGCAGCAGGTTGACGGCGTCTGGCTCGGGCGCGGCGTGCCAGCTTGGCACGATCCACAGGCGCTGGCCGAAACGCATGGGCTGGAAGTTGTCCATCCAGCTGCGTTCCCAGTCCTGGTCTTCGATGACTTCGCTGTGATGCTCGGGCAGCGGGCCGCCGGTGAGCAGTTCCATATGGGCCAGCACGGCGGCGGCGTCGGTGCCGTCCTCGAACAGGGCCAGCAAGTGGGTGTGGGACCACAGCGGCGTGGTGTTGAGTTCCGGCTCGAAAATCGGCTGGTCTTCGGCGTCCATGAAGGTCACCGACACGGCGCCCACTTCGAGGAACGCGTCTTCGTAGGTTTCGGCTTGTTCTGGGCTGATGGCGAGACGGACTTGCAGCCAAGGCATGGCGGGCACCTTTGAAAAAAATGAATGTGCGGCGGGCAGGCCGCGAAAGCGCGCAAGTTTACGCGAGAGCAAGCCAGAAGACGACTGCGCCGACGATCGTTCCCGCGCTCGGCGTGGGAATGCCGCCTCGGACGCTCCGCGTCCCGTTGTTAAGGCGTGGCGCGGAGCGCCACAAGAGGCGTTCCCACGCCGAGCGTGGGAACGATCAGGGGTCGGTGGCCCATAAACAACAAAACCGCCCGAAGGCGGTTTTGTTGGGTGGAGCACTTACTGGTTGGCCAGCTTGTGTTCCAGGTAGTGAATGTTCACACCACCTTCGCAGAAGCCTTCATCACGAACCAGATCCCGATGCAGCGGGATGTTGGTCTTGATGCCGTCGACCACGATTTCGTCCAGGGCGTTGCGCATACGGGCCATGGCCTCGTCGCGAGTGGCGCCCCAGGTGATCAGCTTGCCGATCAGCGAGTCGTAGTTGGACGGAACCTTGTAGCCGCTGTACAGGTGCGAATCCACACGTACGCCGTTGCCGCCGGGCGCGTGGAAATGCTTGACCAGGCCAGGGCTTGGGATAAAGGTTTTCGGGTCTTCGGCGTTGATGCGGCACTCCAGGGAGTGGCCGTGCATCTTCACGTCGTCCTGGGTGAAGGACAGCACGTTACCGGCTGCGATGCTCAGCATTTCCTTGACGATGTCGATACCGGTGACCATCTCCGATACCGGGTGCTCTACCTGCACACGAGTGTTCATCTCGATGAAGTAGAAGCGGCCGTTTTCGTAGAGGAACTCGAAGGTACCGGCGCCACGGTAGTTGATGTCGATGCACGCCTTGACGCAACGCGCCAGTACTTCCTGGCGGGCTTTCTCGTCCAGGCCCGGTGCCGGGGCTTCTTCCAGTACCTTCTGGTGGCGACGTTGCAGCGAGCAATCGCGATCACCCAGGTGGATGGCGTGGCCCTGGCCGTCGGACAGTACCTGGACTTCCACGTGACGTGGGTTGGTCAGGTACTTCTCCAGGTAGACCATCGGGTTGCCGAACCAGGCGCCCGCTTCGGAGCGGGTCTGCTTGGCGGCTTCGATCAGGTCTTCTTCCTTGTGCACCACGCGCATGCCGCGACCACCACCGCCACCGGCGGCCTTGATGATCACCGGGTAGCCGACTTCGCGACCAATGCGCAGAGCGGTTTCCTCGTCTTCAGGCAGTGGGCCATCGGAGCCTGGAACGGTTGGCACGCCGGCCGCGATCATGGCGTCCTTGGCCGAGACCTTGTCGCCCATCAGGCGAATGGTTTCGGCTTTCGGGCCGATGAAGGCAAACCCGGATTTTTCCACTTGTTCGGCGAAGTCGGCGTTTTCCGCGAGGAAGCCGTAGCCCGGGTGGATGCCATCGGCGCCGGTCACTTCTGCCGCGGCGATGATATTCGAGACTTTCAGGTACGAGTTCGTGGCCAGTGGCGGGCCGATGCAGATGCTTTCGTCCGCTAGTTTCACGTGCATCAATTCGGTATCGGCCGTCGAGTAAACAGCGACGGTCTTGATGCCCTCTTCCTTACAGGCGCGCAGGATACGCAGCGCGATCTCGCCGCGGTTGGCGATCAGGACTTTTTGCAGTTTCTTCGCAGGTTTCAACATCGAAGGCGCTCCGCGGTTCAAACGATGGTGAACAGCGGCTGGTCGTACTCAACCGGCTGACCGTTTTCTACCAGGATGGATTCAATGACGCCGGCTTTTTCCGCGGTGATGTGGTTCATCATTTTCATCGCTTCAACGATGCAGATGGTGTCGCCCACTTTCACGGTCTTGCCCACTTCAACGAAGGCTGGCGAGGTCGGTGCCGGGGTGCGGTAGAAAGTACCGACCATTGGCGACTTGACCACGAAGCCGTTCAGCGCAGGAGCGGCTGGGGCGGCAGGTGCAGCGGCGGCGGCAGGTGCGGCAGCCGGAGCTGCAGCGGCTGGAGCCGGTGCTTGCATCTGTGGCGCGTAGAACTGTTGGGCCGGGGTCTTGCTGTGACGGCTGATCCGTACGGACTCTTCGCCTTCCTTGATTTCCAGCTCGTCGATACCGGATTCTTCCAGCAGTTCGATCAGTTTCTTAACTTTACGGATATCCATGAATCATCAACTCCCAAGGGTCGGTCAGGGGCGTTTAGCCTGTTCTTCAATGTGTTCCAGGGCGGCCTCCAGGGCCAGTCGGTAACCGCTGGCGCCAAGGCCGCAGATCACTCCTACCGCTACGTCGGAGAAGTAAGAGTGATGGCGGAAAGCTTCGCGTTTGTGCACGTTCGATAAATGCACTTCGATGAATGGGATGCTCACCGCCAGCAGCGCGTCACGTAATGCAACGCTTGTGTGCGTAAAAGCGGCGGGATTGATCAGAATAAAGTCCACGCCTTCGCCGCGCGCGGCATGGATGCGATCAATCAATTCATACTCGGCATTGCTTTGCAGGTAGAGCAAATGGTGGCCGGCTTCACGGGCCCGCTTTTCCAGTTCGAGGTTGATCTGGTCCAGGGTCACTGCCCCGTAGACGCCCGGTTCGCGGGTGCCAAGCAGGTTCAGGTTGGGTCCGTGAAGAACCAGTAAGGTCGCCATTGGCTGTTCCTTGTTATTGGTGTGGGTGCGTCAGAACCCGGCGACTATGCCGCAAAGCCTTTGTGACTGTCCAGTTCTATGCAGTAGGCGGCACGATTAGCGAGGATTGCGCAAAATTTGTGACTGGGAGACGGCATTTGGTCAGTGTGGGAGCTGATCGCACCCACGCTCCTCGTGGGCACGCATCCAGTGACGCTCTGCGTCACGGCTTTAAAGCGGGACGCGGAGCGTCTGGGGCGACATTCCCACGCGGAGCGTGGGAACGATCAGCCACATTGCGGTCTTCATAGAGGGCCGGATCGGGTTAGACGCGGAAGGCTTGCACGGCGGTAGTCAGTTGCCCGCCCAGTACCAGCAGGTGCTCGCCCTGGCTCCGGCCCTGGCCAATACGCAGCAAATTATCCTCACCCAATTGATGAATCCGCTCACTGTTGTCGCGTATCTCGCTCACGGCGCCACTCTGCTGGGCGGTCACATCGGCAATGCGTACGGCGGTATCCGAGATGGTCTGGATCGCCCCGACGATTTCATCCAGCGCGCCATCCGCCGCCTGGGCCTGCTGGGCGGTGGCTTCGGCGTGTTCGACCTGGGCGCGCATGCCTTCTACCGACTGGTGCGCGGCGCTTTGCAGGCCGGCGATCAGACCCTGGATTTCGGCGGTGGCGCCGGCAGTACGCTGGGCCAGGGAGCGCACTTCGTCGGCTACCACGGCGAAACCACGTCCGGCTTCACCGGCGCGGGCGGCTTCGATAGCGGCGTTGAGCGCCAGCAGGTTGGTCTGGTCGGCAATCGAGCGAATCACCGTGAGCACGCCGCCGATGGTGGCGGACTCTTCGGCAAGTTTCTCGATCATCTGCGCGTTTTGCTGCACTTCGCCTACCAGCGCATGCAGCCCGGTGAGGCTCAGGCCGATCACACGCTGGCCTTGCTCTACCGCCTGGCCCGCACTGCGACTGGCCCCGGCGGCCTGGCTGGCATCCCCGGCGACTTGCTGGATGGTGGCTTCCAGTTCGCCCAGGGAATCACGGATTTGCGCGGTGTCGCCGGCCTGGCGCTCGGCGCCGTCGTGCAGGCCGCTGCTCAGTTCGGCCAGGGCGCGGCTGCTGCCTGCCACTTCTTCGGCATTGCCACGGATGGTGCCGACCAGATCCACCAGGTAGGCGCGCAGGCGGTTAAGGGAGGCCTCGATATCGTGCAGTTCACGGTTGGTCTTGCCCAGGGCAATCGGTTGGCTGAAGTCGCCTTCGGCCCAGGTCGACAAGGCTGGTGCCAGGTTGGTCAGCACGCGCGCCAGGCGGCGTTGCAGGGTATCGATCAGCAATGCGATCAGCAGGATCAGGCCAATCATCACCCCCTGCATCACACGCACTTCACCCTGAATCTTCGCGTGTTGCGCGCGCACCACGGGTTCCAGGCCGGCGATGGCTTGTTGTACGTTGGTGATCTTAAGGTGGGTGCTGGCGGCGAGATCGGCGCGTTGCTGGATCTGTTCACGGGTGCGTTGGAGTTCGGCGGGGTAGCGGGTCAACAGGCTGTTGAGTTCGCGCTTGAGGTCGACGCCGGTATCCTGGGCTTCGGTTTTTTCGGTATTTTCCAGGCCCATCAACGCGGAAAAATCATCGGTGTTTGATTCAGCGCTGGCCTTTATTCCCAATAAGGGCAACTGCGCAAGCAGGTCGGCCTGAGTGCGCAGGTTGGTCACTTCCCGCTCGACATCCGCGGCCAACTCGGCGCGCGCGCTGCTGACTAGCTTGTCGCGGGCCAGGGACAGTTTGCCCAGGTGCTGTGAGGCTGCGAGCAATGGCGACATATAATGCGCAGCCTCCGCGGAATTGACACCGCTGGCGTACTGGCTCAATTGTTCCAGGTTCGCGCCCAGTTCACGCTCGGCTTGCAGCAACAGGGCTTGCGGGTCGCCAGCCAATTTACCGGCGGCCAACAGGTCGGTCTTGCTGAAAGTCTCCAGGTCCATGAGGCTGGGGCGCAGGTTTTGCGCCAAGTCGGGCGGCAGTTCGCCCAGCTGAAGCTGCAGGCTTTCCAGGCTCTGGGTGGCACTGCTCAGCCGCAGGGCATCGCCGCTGGCCAAGTAGTCCTCGATGTTACGGGCAGCCTGGTTTTGAAAGACCTGGGACAACCCGAGGTAGCGCTCCATCAACAAGTACGGACGCTCCAGCGCCCGTTGCGACCACCACAGTGTCGCCCCGAGGGCCAGGCACACAGCCACCAGCAGAAGGGTATTGAGATTGGTCAGCAGCTTCAGGCGCATGCGGGGTTTCAACCGACGGCAAGAGATAAGCGCCTGAATTTATTGCGTTTGTATTACAGCGTTATGACCGAATCGGTGGATTCTGGTGAAAAGATGGCACTTTGCTTTGATGTACGAGCGGCTTGCACGCGATTACGTCCGGCGTCTTTGGCGCGGTACAGCGCTTCGTCAGCCTGGGCGGCCATCATCAAGCTGTCGGAACCGTCGCACAGCTCCACCAGGCCGGCGCTGAAGGTGCACCACAAATCCTGCGGTTGGGCGGGGTAGTGGATTTCTGCAAAGCGCCGACGAATGTCGTCCAGCACCTTGCAGGCCGATTCCAGGTCGGTGTCGGGCATCACGATGGCGAACTCTTCACCGCCGTAGCGGCCGATGTAATCGGTCTTGCGCAAACGCTGCTTGAGAAACAGTGCCAGGCTCTTGATCACCCGGTCGCCCATGGGGTGGCCGTGGCTGTCATTGACGCGCTTGAAGTGGTCGATATCGAGCATGGCAAAGCTCAACGGCTTGTTCTCACGGCGTGCGCGGAAGCTGCAATCTTCGAGCAGTTGCAGGATATGCGTGTGGTTGTACAGCCCGGTCAGGCTGTCGCGCACCATCCGTGCCTTCAGGTTGCGTGCACGCGACGCACGGTTGCGCACGGTGGTGATCAGGTGACGCGGCTTGATCGGTTTGGTGAGGAAATCGTCACCGCCCTCGCTCATCGCATCCAGCTGTTTATCCAGGTCGTCCTCAGCCGACAGGTAAATGATCGGCACACTGACGTAGCGGTCGTTGTGGCGAATCACCTTGGCCAGTTCGGTGCCGGTACAGGCAGGCATGTACATGTCGAGGATGATCAGGTCGGGCTGGAAATCCGCCAGCTCGGCCATGGCCTGGATCGGTTCGGTCAATGTGCGAGTGACAATGCCGGCACTGTTGAGCAGGCGTTCGGTGTGCAGCGCCTGGGCCCGCGAGTCGTCGATGATCAGCACTTTGTACGGTTCGTACTGGGCCGCGCAGGTTAGCACTTCGATCTTTTCCAGCAGGCTTGAGGCCTCCAGGGTGCCGGTCAGGAACTCTTCGCCGCCGGCGCGTACGGCGGCCAGGCGTGTCGGGGTGTCGGTTTCGTGCAGGCTGAAAAACAACAGCGGCAGCTTTTGCTCCAGGCCCTCCTGGGCCTCTGCCGCGAGCTTCAGGCCCAGGCCCGTGCCGCAGAAGTCCACGTCCATCACGATCGCTGACGGCAAACGCTCGGCCATGGACGCGCGAAAGGCGGCGACGCTGTCCAGGGCGTGGGCGCCCATGCCGAAGAACTCCAACTGCTTGGCCAGGCGTTCGGCGCGGTCATGGTCGGCCAGCATCACATAGATCGGCTTGCGCATCGGCGGCAGGAAGGTTTGCTCCAGCTGATCGCCCTGGCGCAGGCCGGTGCGGGACAGGCGTTGCATCAAGCGGTTGAGCTCGGTGATCAGTTGGCTGCTCAGACGGCCACGGTTCTCGTCCACAGCCTGCAAGGATTGACTGATATGCCGTGCCAGTTGTGTGTGTTCGGGCTGTTCGAAGCGTTCGGCGAAGCGTTGCAGGCGCAGGTTGGCTTCGCTGAGTTCGGAAAAGTCGGCGTTCGACCACTCGCTGCGTTGCAGGCGCTGCCAGATCTCAAGAATTTGACGTGCCTGATGAATTACCCGCTGGGCAAAGTGCTGCTTGAGACGCTCGCGGCTGGGGTCTTCTGACTCGGTCATATCCTGACTACTGTGAGGGTGCATGCTGAGGTCGACTGATGGCTCTATGCTAGCACCTCTTTTCTGATAGATGAGTGTCATACGTCAATTAAGTCTGCGTGCCTGCCATTCAGTTATTGACCAGTGGGTCGCGCAGCGTAAATCGCGTGCATCCTTTATAGTCCAAGCGCGCTGGTGCGCCACTTTCGTGTAAAAGCCCCGCACCGATGGGCACGATGGGGTAGGGTTGTGGTCGGAATGTCTGAACGCACCCGGACAATTGACGTGCATGAACTCAAGTGATTGAAAGGATATCGCCATGCTGGACTGGAAAAACCGCGAAGGCAGTGCCAAAGGCCCCGCCCCTGAGCCCAAGTCGGCCAACCGCAGCTATTTTCGCAACCTGCTGATGAGCCGGGCGTTGCTCAGCATCATCGGCTTGTACCTGCTGGTCACCGGTGGCCTGGGTTGGTACTGGAGCCAAGAGCCGGCGCTGTTTCCGGTGCAGCAAAATGCCCAGCTTGCCGCCGAGAAGGAAGGCAAGCAGATGGTGGTGGGTTACACCACCGTCGAAACCCTCAAGACCGTGGTTGGCACCTTGCTGAACAAGCCAGGCGGCTACATCTCCAACGACCGTTTCCCGCCAGGCTTGTGGATGGACAACATGCCGAGCTGGGAATACGGCGTGCTGGTGCAGGTGCGTGACCTCACCCGTGCCCTGCGTAAAGACTTCGCCCGCTCCCAGTCGCAGTCGGCTGAAGACGCTGACTTGGCCAAGGCCGAGCCGCGCTTCAACTTCGACAACAAGAGTTGGGTGCTGCCATCCAGTGAGTCGGAATACCAGGAAGGCATCAATTCCCTGAGCCGCTACGAAGCGCGCCTGTCTGACCCGAACCAGCGCGGCGCGCTGTTTTATGCGCGTGCCGACAACCTCAACAACTGGCTGGGCGATGTGGCCACACGTTTGGGCTCGCTGTCCCAGCGTCTGTCCGCCAGCGTGGGCCGGGTCAAGTTGAACACTGCGCTGAAAACCGAGGCGCTGGCGCCGGGTGAAGTGCCGCAGGTCGATGAAGAAGTGGTGGAAACCCCATGGATGCAGATCGACAACGTGTTCTACGAAGCGCGCGGCCAGGCATGGGCGCTGTCCCATCTGCTGCGTGCCATCGAAGTCGATTTTGCCGACGTACTGGCCAAGAAAAATGCCACCGTCAGCGTGCGCCAGATCATTCGTGAGCTGGAGGCCTCGCAAGAACCGGTATGGAGTCCTATGATTCTTAACGGCAGTGGCTTCGGCGTACTGGCGAACCATTCGCTGGTGATGGCCAACTATATTTCCCGGGCAAACGCTGCAGTGATCGACTTGCGTCAGCTCCTCAACCAGGGTTGATGATGGACGCTACTCAAAAGGAGGCCGCACACCGAGCGGCCTCCGACGCTGAACTGATCTGCTGGGTCGACGAGCAGGACCACCTGCTCGGTCACCTGGTCAGGTCCGACCTGCGCCAGCGCGGCTTGATCGGCCGTTGCACATTTATCTTCCTGTTCAATTCCAAAGGCGAGCTGTGTGTGCACCGGCGCACGCTGAGCAAGGCGCTGTATCCAGGGTATTGGGATACGGCGGCGGGTGGGATGGTGGCGGCGGGAGAAAGCTATGCCCTGTCGGCACAGCGGGAATTGGCGGAAGAGCTGGGCGTGAGTGGCGTGGAGTTGGTCGAGCACGATCATTTTTACTTTGAAGATGGCGACAGCCGCCTGTGGTGTACGTCCTACTCTGCTGTATGGGACGGCCCGCTGTGTTTGCAGCCTGAAGAGGTCATGGAAGCGCGTTTTCTATCCATTGAAACGGTGCTTGCAGAGGCCGAGCAAAAGTCTTATTGCCCGGACGCCCAAGAGGGCTTGCGGCGCTATCTCGCCTCACGTCGCTAAAGTTGTATAAATTGGCGCCATTTGGCTCTTAGCAACTTGGCTTTTTGCCGTTACACTGCGCGCCTTTTCACCCGAACCGCTATTGTTTCACCCTGTAGGAGCGAGCTTGCTCGCGAAAAACGCCAAGACACCGCGTGCTGGCTGAATGCCCGCGTTATCGTTGACGATCTTCGCGAGCAAGCTCGCTCCTACAGTGGTGGTGGCCTTGACGGTTCGGTAGCGCTGCCCCTGCCTGAGTGGGGCTTCGCGGTCGGTCACCGCCTTGTGCGGCGCCGATCAGTCTTCATCCTCCCAAGAGGATTGCCGGTGGCCAAAAAAGCCGCATCCTTCGCCGCCCTTGGTGGCCTGGTATTTTCCACCGACGCAGGTCGACACTGCCCGGACTGTCGTCAGCCCGTGGATTCGTGCACCTGCAAACAGACCCTGATCCCCGAAGGCGACGGTATTGCCCGCGTGCGTCGCGAGAGCAAAGGCCGTGGCGGCAAGACGGTGACCACTATCACCGGCGTGCCCCTGGCTGAAGAAGCCCTGAAGGAATTGGCCACCTCGCTGAAAAAGCGCTGTGGCACCGGTGGCGCGTTGAAAGACGGGGTTATCGAGATTCAGGGCGATCACGTCGAGTTGCTGTTGGCCGAGCTGATCAAGCTCGGGTACAAGGCCAAGAAGTCCGGCGGCTGAAAGCCTCTTCCCAACCTGTGGCTAAACTCTGTCCTGCCAGTGGGGTCTACTTCCCTTGCAGGCAAATCGTCATTTTCATTCTTTAGACTGCGCCAGCCTCCGCGAGAGGTGGCGCCTTCGCCTTCATTTATAGGGGACTTCGATGTCCGTACGACGCACACGCAAAGACGATGGCAGCCAATGGACAGTTGCGGACAGCCGCAGTGTTTACGGGATTCGCCATTGGGGGGCCGGGTATTTCGCGATCAATGAAGCCGGTCGCGTAGAAGTCCGTCCGAACGGCCCGAACAGCACGCCCGTCGATCTGTACGAGCAAGTCGATGAGTTGCGCAAAAGCGGCCTGTCGTTGCCGTTGCTAGTGCGCTTCCCCGATATCCTGCAAGACCGCGTGCGCCAATTGACCGGTGCCTTCGATGCCAACATCGAGCGCCTGGAATACCAGAGCAAATACACTGCGCTGTACCCGATCAAGGTGAACCAGCAGGAAGCGGTGATCGAGAACATCATTGCCACCCAGAACGTTTCCATCGGCCTGGAAGCCGGCTCCAAGCCTGAGCTGCTGGCCGTGCTGGCCCTGGCGCCGAAGGGCGGCACCATCGTCTGCAACGGTTACAAAGACCGTGAGTTCATCCGCCTGGCGCTGATGGGCCAGAAGCTCGGCCACAACGTGTTCATCGTGATCGAGAAAGAGTCCGAGGTGGGGCTGGTGATCGAAGAGGCGGCGAGCCTCAAGGTCAAGCCGCAGGTGGGCCTGCGTGTGCGCCTGTCGTCCCTGGCATCGAGCAAGTGGGCGGACACCGGTGGCGAGAAATCCAAATTCGGTCTGTCGGCAGCCCAGTTGCTGTCAGTGGTCGAGCGCTTCCGCGCAGCCGGCCTGGACCAGGGCATCCGCCTGCTGCACTTCCATATGGGCTCGCAGATTGCCAACCTGGCCGACTACCAGCACGGGTTCAAGGAAGCCATTCGTTACTACGGCGAACTGCGCAACCTCGGCCTGCCGGTGGACCACATCGACGTCGGCGGTGGCCTGGGCGTGGACTACGACGGCACGCACTCGCGCAACGCCAGTTCGATCAACTACGACATGGACGACTACGCCGGCGTGGTAGTGGGCATGCTCAAGGAATTCTGCGACGCGCAGAGCCTGCCGCACCCGAACATCTTCTCCGAAAGCGGCCGCTCCCTGACCGCTCACCACGCCATGCTGGTGGTGCAGGTGACGGACGTCGAGAAGCACAACGACGAAATCCCGACCATCGAAAACAAGGAAAGCCTGCCGGAAACCGTGCAATGGCTGGTGGACCTGCTGGGCCCGACCGACATCGAGATGGTCACCGAAACCTACTGGCGCGCCACCCACTACATGAGCGACGTGGCCACCCAGTACGCCGACGGCAAGCTGACCCTGGCCGAAAAAGCCCTGGCCGAACAGTGCTACTTCGCGGTGTGCCGTCGCCTGCACAACTCGTTGAAAGCCCGCCAGCGCTCGCACCGCCAGGTGTTGGACGAACTCAACGACAAGCTGGCCGACAAATACATCTGCAACTTCTCGGTATTCCAGAGCTTGCCGGATACGTGGGCCATCGGCCAGGTCTTGCCGATCCTGCCGCTGCACCGCCTCGACGAAGAGCCGCTGCGCCGCGCCGTGCTGCAAGACCTGACCTGCGACTCCGACGGCAAGATCAAGCAATACGTCGACGAGCAGAGCATCGAAACCAGCCTGCCGGTTCACGGCTTGAACGAAGGCGAGGACTACCTGCTGGGTATCTTCCTGGTCGGCGCCTATCAGGAAATCCTGGGCGACATGCACAACCTGTTCGGTGACACCGACTCGGTGAACATCTACCAGCGTGAAGACGGTTCGGTGTACAGCGCCGGGATCGAGACTCACGACACCATCGAAGACATGCTGCGCTATGTGCACTTGTCGCCGGAAGAGTTGATGACGCACTACCGCGACAAGTGCGCGAGCGCGAAGATCTCGGCGTCCGAGCGTACCCAGTTCCTGGATGCGTTGCGTCTTGGGTTGACTCGTTCTTCTTACTTGTCTTCTTGAGTCGTGCGGCCTCACCGGAACTGAGCGAGTGTTCGTTTAGTTCCTGTGAGGCCGGCCGCATTGGCACGACGTTGATCAAGTCACCTTACGAGCAAGCATTGCGTCACTGGGCATTTGCTCTCTGAGTGAACGTTGAGGGCTATCTGCGTTATTGTGCCCTGACTGTTGAGGCGCGACAGGAGCACCTCTTTTCCATCGATTGTCAGGTCCTTTGATTCGCCTTTGGTGATTCTGTGCTGTTCAGTCCCATGTATCACCACGAGTGTGTACTCACCGGCCATTTGGTTCTCCACCCGCAGTGTCCCGGCCGGCTGCGCTGTTGAGTTCGATGGCGCCGTGCAGCCTGCGGTAGTCAGCGTGGCGATTACCCAAAGGGTGACGATGCCTGTTTGTCGTTTGATATTCATAGCGATTTTCCTTGGCGTAAGCAGGGGAGGTTGCCCACCGCTATTCAACGCTTGAAAAATCGGCTTGTAACCTGTCAGAAGTAACAGGTAGGGGCTCGTGTCAGCGGGTATCGCTCAGCCAGCGATTCTGCGTGCTCAGCCACCAGGCAATCGCCCCCAGGATCAAGCTGCGTACCGCCATGAATAGCAAAAAAGTTATCCACAGTCCGTGGTTGCCCAAGCCCTGCAAGGCCCAGGCAATCGGCAGTACCAGCATCACCGTCAGCAACATCCCATCGCGCATTTCCCGCGCCCGCGTTGCACCGATAAACAGCCCATCGAGCAAATAACTCCACACCGCAATCAACGGCAATACCGCGAGGTAGGGCAGGTAGATATCGGCGGTTTCGCGCACGCTGGGGATATCGGTTTGCATGGCGATGAACAGATGGCCGCCGAAGGTGAACAGCAGGGCGAAACCCACGCTGGCGATCAGCGACCAACCACAGGCAACCACCAATGACCGCCGTAACGCTTGCCGGTCACGTGCGCCGATGGCGTGGCCGCACAGAGCCTCGACCGCGTGAGCCAGGCCATCCAGGGCATGTGCCGTCAGTAACAGCCCATTGAGCAGCAAGGCATTGGCTGCAACTGTGGCATCTCCCAGCCTTGCGCCTTGCACCGTGATCATGAAAAACACCGACTGCAACGCCAGGCTGCGGATAAAAATGTCGCGGTTGACCGCCAGCAACGGGCGCCAGCTTTGCCACAGTTTCAAGGCGGCCCAAGCGATATGCCCAGGATAGGCGCGCAGGGCTTTTTGCGTAAGCGCCAGGCCGAGCAGGGCGCCGGTCCACTCTGCGATCACCGAGGCTCGGGCGGAGCCGACCACGCCCCAGTCCAGCCCGAGGACGAACCATAGGTTAAGCGCGATGTTGACCAGGTTGGTGGTCAGCAAAATCGCCAATGGCGCTCGTGCATTCTGGGTGCCGAGGAACCAGCCGACCAGTGCATAACTGGCGAGAGCGGCGGGCAGGCCGAACAGGCGGGTGTGGAAAAACTCGCGGGTCAGTTGGTTCAGTTCGGGCGAGGGCTGCATCCATTCCAGGGCCAGATGGCTCAGGGGAATGCCCACGGTACCCAGTAACATCGCCAGCCCCAGCGCCAACAGCAAGCCTTGCAACAGGATTTGCCGCAACGCTGCACCATCGTTACGCCCGGCGGCCTGGGCGGCGAACCCGGTGGAGCCCATGCGCAGGAAACCCATGGCCCAGGCGAGGAAGGTATACAGGCTGGCGCCGACAGCCACGGCACCCAGTTGGTGGGCGTGGGGCAGGTGGCCGATGACCATGCTGTCCACCAGAGCCACCAAGGGCACCGAGATATTCGACAGGATCATCGGCGCGGCCAGGGCCCAGACGCGGCGATGGGTGGGGCGGTGGCGCCAGTCGGTCAGCAGGGCGGTCATGAAGGCTCCTTGGTGGAGCGGCATTGTAACCGTCAACCCGCCACACAGCAGAGCCAATGTGGGACCTGGCTTGCCTGCGATAGCAGTGGGTCAGCCAGTGAAGATATCGGCTGAAAGACCGCTATCGCAGGCAAGCCAGCTCCCACTGTTTGATCTCCAGTGGCTGTGGGATTTGGCTTGGCTTCATGCCCACCTAGAACCAACCGCCCCTCCGTCGGTCAATGTGACCGGCGCCGCAGCAGCTTGGTCGGCGCTGATATATAGTTCACCCCTCGGTTCCCTCTGACTATGAGTGCCCCATGCTTAACAAAGGACTGTTCCTGGCCTGCGCGCTGGCCCTGCTGAGCGCTTGCGATTCTTCCGATAAACCCGCTGCACCGCCTGCGCCCACCGTGGCGGCAGCGCCGAAGCCGGTGAAAGCGGCGGTGGACGTGGCAGCGTTGAAGCAACGCTATGCCGGGCGTGAGCTGAGCGTGGTGGATGTGTCCGAGGTGCAGTTGGATGGGGCCAGCACGCTGTCGGTGAGTTTTTCCATTCCGCTGGACCCCGATCAGAAATTCGCCGACAAGCTGCACCTGGTAGACAGCAAGTCTGGCAAGGTCGATGGCGCCTGGGAACTGTCCGATAACCTGATGGAATTGCGCCTGCGCCACCTTGAACCGCAGCGCAAACTGGTGCTGACCGTGGACGCAGGGGTGAAGGCGGTCAACGGCAACACCCTCGCCGCCGAATACAGCGCCCGCCTGGAAACCCGCGACCTGCAAGCCACCGTCGGCTTCGCCAGCCGTGGCACCCTGTTGCCGACGCGCCTGGCCGAGGGCCTGCCGGTGATCGCGTTGAATGTCGACAAGATCGACGTGGAATTCTTTCGGATCAAACCCGAATCCCTGCCGTCGTTCCTGGCGCAGTGGGGGCGTAATACCAGCCTGCAAAGCTATGAGTCCCGTGAACTGCTGCCAATGGCCGAACTGGTGTACGGCGGGCGTTTCGACCTGAACCCGGCGCGCAATACCCGCGAAACCCTGTTGCTACCGATTGCCGGCCTCAAGCAGTTGCAGCAGCCGGGCGTGTACCTCGCGGTGATGCGCGCTTCGGGCACCTACAACTATTCGCAACCGGCCACCCTGTTCACCTTGAGTGATATCGGCCTGTCGGTGCACCGCTACGCCAATCGCCTGGATGTGTTTACCCAGGCCCTGGAAGGCGGCAAGGCACTCAACGGCGTCGAACTGGAAATCCTCGATGCCGAAGGCCGCGTGCTCGGCCAGGGCAAGACCGAAGACGGTGGCCACGCCGAGTTGCCGCTGCCGAAAAAAGCCCAGGTGTTACTGGCCAAGCAGGGCGAGCAAACCAGCCTGCTGCGCCTGGACAGCGCCGCGCTGGATTTGGCGGAGTTCGATATCGGCGGGCAACCGTCCCACCCGTTGCAGTTCTTTGTGTTCGGCCCGCGTGATTTGTATCGCCCCGGCGAAACCGTGCTGCTCAACGCGCTGTTGCGTGACAAGGATGGCAAGGCGGTGAAGCCTCAGCCGGTGAGCGTCGAAGTGCGGCGCCCGGATGAACAGGTGAGTCGCAAGTTCGTGTGGGAGGCCGACGCGTCGGGCCTGTATCAATACCCGTTGCAGCTGGCTGGCGAGGCGCCGACCGGGCGCTGGCAGTTGGTGTTCGACCTCGGTGACGGCAAGCCGCAACTCTATGAATTTCTCGTCGAAGACTTCCTGCCCGAACGCCTGGCGCTGGAACTCAAGGGCAGTGACACGGCGTTGAGCCCGGCGGATAACCCGGTCATCCAGGTCAACGGTCGTTACCTCTACGGCGCGCCCGCCTCCGGTAACCGCGTCAGTGGCCAGGTGTACGTGCGGCCACTGCGCGAGGCGGTCAAATCCCTGCCGGGCTACCAGTTCGGTTCCGTCACTGAAGAAGAGCTGAGCCAGGATTTCGAACTGGACGAAAGCGTACTCGACGCCAATGGCGAGCAAGCGCTGACCCTGGAAAGCAAGTGGGCCGAGGCCAAGTCGCCGTTGCAACTGATTGTGCAAGCCAGCCTGCAGGAGTCCGGCGGTCGGCCGATCACCCGGCGCCTGGTGCAGCCGATCTGGCCGGCCGAGCAATTGCCGGGCCTGCGTGGCCTGTTTGACGGCAAGGAAACCAACGGCGATGGCCCGGTGGAATTCGAAGTGCTGGTGGCCAACCAGGACGGTCAGAAACTGGCCGCGCAAGACCTCAAGGTGCGCCTGGTGCGTGAGCGCCGCGACTACTACTGGAACTACTCGGAGAATGACGGCTGGAGCTACCACTTCAACGAGAAATTCCTCAACCTCGATGAGCAGAGCCTGAACATCAAGGCGGGCGACACCGCCAAGGTCAGCTTCCAGGTGGAGTGGGGCCCTTACCGCGTGGAGGTCGAAGACCCGCAGACCGGGCTGGTCAGCAGCCTGCGTTTCTGGGCCGGCTACCAGGCCCAGGACAACACCGAAGGCGGCGCCGTGCGCCCCGACCAGGTCAAGCTAGCGTTGGACAAACCCGCCTATGGCGATGGCGACACCGCCAACGTCACCGTCACGCCACCGGCTGCCGGTAAAGGCTACCTGTTGGTGGAGTCTGCCGAAGGCCCGCTGTGGTGGCAGGAAATCGACGTGCCGGCCGAAGGCAAAAGCTTTGCGGTGAAGCTCGACCCTAAATGGTCGAGCCACGATCTGTATGTGAGCGCCCTGGTGATTCGTCCCGGCGAGCGCAAAGCCAATATCACGCCTAAACGCGCCGTGGGCTTGCTGCACCTGCCGCTGGATCGCACCCAGCGCAAACTCGGCCTGACCCTCACTGCACCTGAAAAAATGCGCCCCAAACAACCGCTGACGGTAAAGATCGCCGCCAAAAACGCCGATGGCAGTGTGCCTCAAAAGGTGCACGTACTGCTTGCGGCAGTGGACGTGGGCATCCTCAATATCACCGAATTTCCAACGCCCGATCCGTACGCCAGCCTGTTTGGCCGCAAAGCCTATGGCGTCGACCAATTCGACATCTACGGCCAGTTGATTGAAGCCGGCCAAGGGCGCCTGGCCAGTCTGGCATTTGGTGGCGACGCGGCGTTGGCCAAAGGCGGCAAACGCCCGGACACCAGCGTAACCATCGTCGCCCTGCAAAGCGCCCCGGTGACGCTGAACGACAAAGGCGAGGGCGAAGTCAGCGTCAATATCCCCGACTTCAACGGCGAACTGCGCCTGATGGCCCAAGCCTGGAGCGATGATCGCTACGGTATGGCGGAAGGCAAGACGGTGATTGCCGCCCCGCTGATTGCCGAGTTGTCGGCGCCGCGCTTCCTGGCAGGAGGCGACCAGACCACCCTGGCCCTGGACCTCTCAAACCTGTCGGGCAAGGCGCAGAAACTCGATGTGCAATTAACGACGCAAGGGCCGTTGGAACTGGTCAACAGCGACGCGCAATCGGTTGAACTCAAGCAAGGCCAGCGCACCACCCTGCGTATTCCGGTACAAGCCTGGGGCGGTTTCGGTCAGGGCAAGGTCAAGGTTACGGTCAATGGCCTGGACCTGCCGGGGGAAAACCTGCCTCCATTCAGCCGCGAATGGACCTTAGGCGTGCGCCCGGCGTACCCGGCCTTGCTCAAGCATTACCGCGCCGTGATCAAGGATCAGCCGTGGAGCTTACCGGCGGGCGCACTGGATCAGTTCGATGCCTCGGGGCGTGAGGCGCTGTTGAGCCTGTCGAGCCGGCCGCCGTTGAACCTGGGCGCGCAGATCAGTGCGCTCAAGGCGTACCCCTATGGTTGCCTAGAGCAAACCGCCAGTGGCTTGTACCCGTCGCTGTATGCCGACGATGCGCTGCTCAAGCGCCTGAGCATCAAGGGCGAGCCGGATGCCGAGCGCAAGCGCAAGATCGAGTTGGGCATCGAGCGCCTGCTGGGCATGCAGCGCTACAACGGCAGCTTCGGTTTGTGGGGCGCTGATGGCGAGGAAGAATATTGGCTGACTGCGTATGTCACCGACTTCCTGCTGCGCGCCCGCGACCAGGGTTTTGCAGTACCGCCTGAAGCCTTGAAGAAGGCCAGCGAGCGTCTGTTGCGGTATGTGCAGGAACGTAACCTGATCGAGGTGGATTACAGCGACAACGCCGAGCACACGCGTTTCGCCGTACAGGCCTACGCCGGTATGGTGCTGGCGCGCAGTCAGCAGGCGCCGTTGGGTGCGTTGCGCAGTCTGTTCGAACGGCGCAGCGACGCACGCTCCGGCTTGCCGTTGGTGCAGTTGGCCATCGCCCTGCAGAAAATGGGCGACCAGCCGCGTGCCGATCAAGCCTTGCTCGCCGGTTTGGCGGCGCAGCGCAGTGCCAAGGAGTGGCTGGCCGACTACGGCAGCCCGTTGCGCGATCAGGCGATGATTCTGGCGTTGCTGGAGGAGAACGACTTGGCCAAGGGCAAGCGTGAAGAGCGCCTGTTTACCTTGTCGGACCAGTTGGCGGCCAGCCCCTATCTGTCGACCCAGGAGCGCAACTCGTTGTTCCTGGCCGGGCGGCTGGGTTTCGCGCAGCCCGAATCGGCGTGGAAGGTGCTGTTGGATGGCAGCGACGGGGAGCATGAGCTGAATAACCAGCAGTCGACGCTCAACCTGGAAGGCAAGCTGCTTTCCGGCAATTTGAGCCTGACCAATCAAAGCGATGTACCGGTCTACCAGCAACTGACAATCTCGGGTTACCCACAAGTGCCGCCTGCCCCGGGTGGCGAGAACCTGAGTATTCGCCGCGAATACCTGGGCATGAATGGCCAGCCGTTGAATTTGCGCAGCCTCAACAGCGGCGACCTGGTGCTGGTGCACCTGGCCGTCAGTGCCAAGCAACGGGTGCCGGATGCCTTGGTGGTGGACTTGCTGCCCGCCGGCCTGGAACTGGAAAACCAGAACCTGGCACAAAGCGCAGCGAGCCTGGAGAACGCCAGCAGCCAGGTGAAGGAGTGGCGCGAGTCGATGCAGAATGCCTCGCTCAAGCATCAGGAGTTCAGGGACGACCGCTATGTGGCGGCGATGAATCTGGATGGCTATGGCACCACGCACTTGTTGTACCTGGCGCGTGCGGTGACACCGGGAACCTACCGCGTGCCGCCGCCGCAGGTAGAGTCGATGTATCGGCCGAACTGGCAGGCGGTGGGCGAGACGCCAGTGGATATGGTGATCAAGGGCCGCTGAAAGGGGATGGTTGAATCTCTGTAGGAGCGAGCTTGCTCGCGAAAAACGTCAACGAGAACGCGTGTTTCCTGAATCAACGCGGCGCCTTTGAGTTCTTCGCGAGCAAGCTCGCTCCTACAGGGGAATCGAGTGGTTGCACCGTCAGTGCACGACCCAACTGAGTAGCCAAAGCCCCAGCATCAGCCAGATGATTCCCACGATAATCGAGGCCCGCATAAAGGCGCGTACCGCCGAGTACAGGAAGAGCAACCCGACGATCAGAGTGATGATGCTGATGATCGAGGTGTCCATGCCCAAGGTGCGTGACAGGCCGTCGATAAAGTTGCCGCCGGCGTGGGTCAAGGCCCCGAACAAACCGCTGAGCCCGTCGACGATAAAACGGATGACGGAACCGAGCGCCTGGCCCAACCATTCGAAAAAGCTTTCTACCTGCATGTGCGTGTCCTGATGAGAAGGTGGGCGTAACTGTGCCTTTGGTTGTCGATAACGCAGGCGAGTTCCCTGCAAGCATAGAGGTTTGCCCGTTTGAGTTTTAGTTTAATCACCTGCGGATGTACGCGGCCCAATGTGGGAGCGGGCTTGCTCGCGAAGGCGGCGTGCCTGTGACATCTCTGCCAACAGACCCACCGCTTTCGCGAGCAAGCCCGCTCCCACAGTTATTGCGCTGGGCTTTGGGTTGTGTGGTGTTGGTGGTTGCCTTGCTATGGCTGGCCGATCGCATCTGGCCCTTGCCCCTGCCACAGGACGACCTGGCGCGGGTGGTGCTGGCCGAAGATGGCACGCCGCTGTGGCGATTTGCCGATGCCAATGGCGTATGGCGCTACCCGGTACAAACCTGCGAAGTCTCACCCTATTACCTCGACGCGCTGCTCACCTATGAAGACCGTTGGTTCTACCAACACCCCGGCGTAAACCCGTTGGCGCTGGTGCGTGCGACTTGGCAAAACCTGAGCGGCGCGCGAGTGGTGTCCGGCGGCAGCACCTTGTCGATGCAAGTGGCGCGCCTGCTCGACCCGCACTCACGCACCCTGCACGGCAAGTTACGCCAGCTGTGGCGTACCGCGCAGTTGGAGTGGCACCTGTCCAAGGACGAAATCCTCAACCTGTACCTGAACCGTGCGCCCTTCGGCGGTACGCTGCAGGGCGTGGCGGCAGCGAGTTGGGCGTACCTGGGCAAGTCGCCATCACAACTGACTCACGCCGAAGCCGCGTTGCTCGCGGTATTGCCCCAGGCGCCGAGTCGTTTGCGCCCGGACCGTCATCCGCAGCGCGCCCAGCAGGCCCGGGACAAAGTGCTGCGCCGCCTGGCCGAGTTTCAGGTATGGCCGCAATCGGCGGTGGATGAAGCCTTGGAAGAACCCCTGTTGCTCGCCCCACGCCTGGAACCGAGCCTGGCGCCCTTGCTCGCACGTCGCCTGAATCGCCCCGACAGCCCGCCACTGATTCGCACCACTCTGGATGCCACCTTGCAACGCCGTCTCGAAGACCTGCTGTTGGGCTGGCGCGCACGCCTGCCGGAGCACACCTCGGCGGCCATCCTGGTGGTGGAAGAAGAAAGCATGGCGGTGCGCGCCTACCTGGGGTCGGTGGATATCAATGACACCAAACGCTTTGGCCATGTGGACATGATCAGCGCGCTGCGTTCGCCCGGTTCCACCTTGAAGCCTTTTCTCTACGGGATGGCGTTGGATGACGGCCTGATTCACTCCGAATCGCTGTTGCAGGACGTGCCTCGGCGCTATGGCGATTACCGTCCAGGCAACTTTTCCATGGGTTTTACTGGCGCGGTGCCGGCGAGCACCGCGTTGTCCAGTTCGTTGAACCTGCCTGCGGTGCAACTGCTGGAAGCCTACGGGCCCAAGCGCTTTGCCGCACAGATGCGCATCGGTGGCATGCCGTTGGCGTTGCCGGCATTGGCCGAGCCGAACCTGGCGCTGATCCTCGGCGGTGCGGGCAGTCGTCTGGAAGATCTGGTGAGTGGTTACAGCGCCCTGGCCCGCGATGGCAAGAGCGCCAGCCTGCGGTTGCAGCCGGACGATACGCTCAGGGAGCGGCCGTTGCTGTCGCCCGGCGCCGCATGGATTGTGCGACGCATCCTCAGCGGCCAGGCGCGGCCCGACCGTGACCCGCGTGCCGAGCTGGTCCAACGGCCGGTGCTGGCGTGGAAAACCGGCACCAGTTATGGCTTTCGCGATGCCTGGGCGATTGGCGTGGGCCCGCGTTACCTGATTGGCGTATGGATCGGCCGGCCCGATGGCACGCCGGTACCGGGGCAGTTCGGCCTGGCGTCGGCAGCGCCGTTGATGTTGCAGGTGCATGACGTGCTGACCAACCGCGACAGCCAGCGCGGCATCAGTGCGCCAGTCAAACCGGTGCCTGCCAATATCGGCGTGGCAGCGATTTGTTGGCCGCTGGGCCAGCCCATGAGCCGCAGCGACCCCAACTGCCGCCGCCAGCGTTTTGCCTGGACCCTGGACAACACCACGCCGCCGACCTTGCAGGCATTGGATCAACCCTTGAGCGTGGGCTTGATGGAAAGCATCTGGGTTAACCCCAAGGGTTTGAGGGTCGATGCCCATTGCCCTGGCGCAACCCCCAAAAACATCGCGCTGTGGCCGGCGCCGCTGGAGCCCTGGTTGCCAAGGATTGAACGCCGGGAAGCGCGCATTCCTGCGCCTGACCCGGATTGCCCTCCGCCGGCGCTGGCCGCTTCATCGCCGTTGTCCATCGTGGGCGTACGCGAAGGCGACCAACTGCGCCTGCCCGCTGCCAGTCAACAAGCCTTGCGCCTGAACATCTCCGCCCTGGGCGGCAGTGGCCGGCGTTGGTGGTTTCTCAACGGTGCGCCGTTGGGCGACAGCGCGAACCAGGACAGCATCAATGCCAGTTTTGAACGGCTGGGCCGCTATCAGCTCAGCGTATTGGATGAAGCCGGCCAAACCGCCAGGCTCGAGTTCAGCGTTGTCGACTGATCGCTCCCACGCTCTGCGTGGTAACGCCGCCTGGGACGCTCCGCGTCCCGTCATCCGCGCAGGCGACGCGGAGCGTCACTGGAAGCATTCCCACGCAGAGCGTGGGAATGATCGGGTAAGCTATACCCATTCAGGAGCCCCCGCATGAACCTCGAACACCTCACCGAACGCCTGCACCGCATTCGCGATACCAACGACTGGAAGCAGTTCCACAGCCCGAAAAACCTGGCCATGGCTGCCAGCGTGGAAATGGCCGAGCTGGTGGAAATCTTCCAATGGCTCACCGAAGACCAATCCCGCCAACTGCCCGCCGATAAACTCGCCCATGCGGGCCAGGAGGTCGGCGATATTGTCCTGTACCTGCTGTTGCTGTGCAGTGAGCTGGGGCTGGATATGAACGAAGTGGTGCGCGCCAAACTGGCCGATAGCGAACGGCGGTTTGCCCATGAGTGATCGTCATTTCGACCAGTTGGCCACGCGCTTTGCCGAAAAAATCTACGGCGGTGCCAAGGGCGCGATTCGCCTGGCGGTGCTCCAGGCCGACCTGGTGCAAGCCTTGCCGCAGCGGCCGTTGCGCGTATTGGATATCGGCGCAGGCCTGGGGCACATGTCGCTGTGGCTGGCCGAGCAGGGCCACGAGGTAACCTTGGCCGAACCCGCGGCGCCGATGCTTGAAGGTGCGCGCCAGCGCTTCGCCGACGCGGGCCAAAGCGCGACCTTTATTCATGCACCGTGGCAGGACTTGCTCGGCCAACTCACCGAGCCTTACGATCTGGTGCTGTGTCATGCCGTGCTGGAGTGGTTGGCCGAGCCCCACGCCATCCTGCCGGTACTGCACCAACTGACGCTGCCGGGTGGCTGGTTGTCCCTGGCATTCTACAACCGTGATGCGTTGATCTACC
This sequence comes from Pseudomonas sp. Pse35, assembly GCF_024519715.1. Classification (NCBI taxonomy): domain Bacteria; kingdom Pseudomonadati; phylum Pseudomonadota; class Gammaproteobacteria; order Pseudomonadales; family Pseudomonadaceae; genus Pseudomonas; species Pseudomonas sp. Pse35. Next base: position 72,457 of record NZ_JALJRP010000017.1, read on the forward strand.
GCAATCTGCTCAAAGGCCACTTCCGCAAAATGCGCAAGAACGACATGGCCGGCGAAAAGCAGAGCCTGACGCCGCAACAACCCCTGGACCCACGGGAGTTGGCGGCGCAACTCGAAGGGCTGTGGCAGGTCGAAAGCCAAAGTGGCGTGCGGGTGTTCCACGACTATATGCCGGTGGAATTCCAGGCTCGCGCCAACCTGCAGGACTTGTTGGAGATGGAGCTCGCTCACCGTCGTCACCCAAGCTTTGCCGGGCTTGGGCGATATTTGCACTGGATCTGCCGCCCGGTTTAAGCGGCCCAGCGTGGGAGGTCGACATGCGTCGTCTCGGTTTAATCCTGTTGTCTTTAGCGCTTGGGGCCTGCTCGAGCCCCAATCCTTACGTGGCCAGTTCGGCACCGATGCCGCCGGCGCCCGCCCAGGCGGCCACTACCTTTGATGCCAGCGCCTACCCCGCGCCGGTGCGCGACTATGGTGCCTACCGCAGCTGGGGTTGGCTCAACGGTCAGTTGCCGGCGGGCACGGCCTGGGCCGATTCGGCGCAGATTGCCGAGGCGGTCAGCGGCGCCCTCGATCAGCGCGGCTTGCGCCCCTTGCATGACAAGCGTGCGCCCGACCTGCTGGTGAGCGCCGATGTACGCCTGGAAAAACGCCTGCGCCAGGTCCAGGACGATTATGGTTACGGCTACGGCGGCTATAACCGCTATGGCAACGGTTACGGCATGTACAACAGCGTGCCCGTGGTGCGCACCTATGAAGTGACAGTGGCCGTGGCGCGTTTCAGCCTGTTCGATGCGCGCACCCGCCAGCCGGTGTGGAGCACCAGTGCCGAAACCACCAGCCAGGGCAGCCTGAGCGAACGCGCCGATAGCTTGCGCAAGGCGATGCAGAAGGCAATGGCTGCCTATCCGCCCAGTTAGCAGCTATTCTCATTACATGCCCACGTTGTTTTTGGAGAACACCATGCTTCGTCGCATCGCTGCGCTTGCTGTTGTCATGTTGCTGGGCGGTTGCCAGAGCAACCAGGTCAACCACGATTTCGACGCCAGCCGAGACTTCGGCGCCTACCGTAATTGGGCCTGGAAAGACCCAGCGTTGCAGTACCGTCCCGATGACCCGAGGATCAAGAGCGACCTCACCGAGCAACGCATCCGCCAGGCCGTGGGCGAACAGCTGGATCAGCGCGGTTTGCGTCCTGCGGCGGCGGGTACCAAGGCTGACCTGAATGTACAGGCCTACCTGATCGTCGAAGACCGCCAGCAGCAAGTCACCACCAACTATGGCGGTGCCTGGGGCGGCCCGTGGAATGGTTACTGGGGCGCGCCGATGTACAACGAAACGCGCAACATTACCTACAAAGTGGCGACCATCCAGATCGACCTGCTCGACGGCAAGGACGGCAAGCTGGTGTGGCGCGGCAGCGACGAACAGATGATGGCCAGCACGCCGAACCCCGAGGAACGCAACAAAGCCATCCGCAGCACCGTGACCAAGATCCTTTCCAACTACCCGCCGCGCTGATCGCTCACTGTAGGAGCGAGCTTGCTCGCGAAAAACGTCAACGATAACGCGTACTTCCTGAATCAACGCGGCGTCTGTAGGTTTTTCGCGAGCAAGCTCGCTCCTACAGTATCAGGGCGTATCAGGGCATCTCCGCCAGTCGCCAATGTGGCGAGTTGCCAGCAACCTGCCGAAGCCTTGTCTACACTCCAGTGCAACGGAGAGTTAGCGCAGGAGTGCTTCGATGTCTCCCCGATTCGGCTCCAGACAGCGTGGTGCAATTGGCTTGATGGCGGCAGGCACTTTGGCCTTGGCCTTGGTGTTTACGTTGCTGGCGGTCGACAGCGGGCGCTTGTATTTGGAAAAGCGCAAGCTGCAATCCGTCGCCGATACCTCGGCGTTGGAGGCAGCCAGTCTCGGTGGCCAATGCGGTACCAACACCACCGCAAACGCCTATGCCACGCAAAATGCGGCGCGCAACGGTTTTGTGGTCGGTAATGGCAGCACCCTGGCGGTGACATGCGGCACCCTGGCGACCAATGCTCTGAACACCCGTGTGTTTACCGCTGATGCCACCAAGAGCGACGCTATCCGCGTGGTGGCTTCCCGCACTGTGATGACCAGCGTTGCCAATGGGCTGTGGAACCTGTTCAGTGGTGCGCCGATTACCCCGCAAATCAACTTGAGCGCCACCGCCGTCGCGGCGACACCACCGCCCGTGGCGCAGCTGTCGATCCGCAGCAGCCTGGCCAGCGTCGATTCAGGCAAATCCCCGCTGCTCAACCTGGTCATCGGCAACCTGCTCGGCGGCAACCTTTCGCTCACGGCGGCGGGTTGGAACGGCTTGCTGCAGACCAACGTCAACCTGCTCAGTTATTTGGACCAACTGGCGATTAACCTGAACGTGAAGGCCGGTGACTACGATGCCTTGCTCAGTACCGCAGTCTCGGCTACTCAACTGATCGACGCTGCTGTGAAGGTTTTGCAGAAAAACGGTGCGGCGGTCACAGCGGTCGTCAATGACGTGATTTCGATTCAAGCCATTGCGCCCAACAGCAAGCTGTTGACCGTGGGTGACCTGATCGACATCGCCACCGGCACGCCGACGGCGGCGCTGAATAGCAACGTGCAATTGTTTCAACTGTTGGAAGCGGTGGCGCAGTTGTCCAGCAGCAAGAATGCGGTGAGTGCGGCGGCGCAGGTCGCGATTCCGCTGGTGGGCAATGTGTCGATCCAGACCAAGGTCATCGAACCGCCGCAGCTGTCGGCCATTGGCAATCCTGTGTTGGCCAAGAAGGGCTTGCAGAATACCCCGCCGACCGATCAGATTTTTGTACGCACCGCGCAAGTGCGCACGTTGGTGACCGTGCAGGCGCCGATCATCAAGGCGGTCTCTGGCGTGGCGTCCATATTGACGGGCCTGGGCACGCCGGTGTCCCAGGTGGTCAAGGGCTTGTTGAACCTCAACCTGCCGGCGGTGGTTGGCGGTGTGTTGTGCCTGGTGGCCTGTAATGTGGCTGACGTCGATGTCACCACATCGCTGGCCATTTACATCGAAGCCGGCAGTGCGCAAACCAATGTCACGGATTTCAATTGCGACTCGCCGGCCTCCAAATCCTTGACGGTGAAAACCACTACGTCCCTGGCGACCCTGGCGGTCGGTACGGTGGATCCGGTGGCGGCTTTTTCTTCCTCCGCAGCAGTCGATGTGCAGCCGGTCAGGCTGATCGATTTTGGCCAGCGCTACTGTGTGGTCCTGACGCTGCTGTGCAGCCCCAACCGTACACCCAATGTGGGGGGTGGTTTGCTGTTGAAAGCCAACTCCACCATTGCCGCGCAAACCAGCACGATGGTGTTTGCGCCGGTGGCCGAGATGAATGCGCCGCCCACCTACAAGTTCGCGCCGGGCACCGCCAATATCGTCGGCAGCCTGGCGGCGACCCTTAATGGCTTGCAGGTAACTTATGCACCGCCCAGCGGCAGTGTCTCCAGTGGCGCGTTGGCTGGGGTTGCCGGGCTGTTGGCGACCATTACCACGGCGGTGGTGGGGCTGATCCAGAATGTGCTGTCACCGATTCTCGACCCTGTCGTCAACACCTTGCTCAGCGCCTTGGGCATCAACCTGGGCAACGCCGAAGTCGGTGCCAATCTCACCTGTCATATGGGCAGGGCTTACCTGGTGATTTAGCTGACTCCCCGAGTTCCAAATGTGGGAGCTGGCTTGCCTGCGATGGCGGCCTGCCAGCCGACGCCTATCTACCTGACCCCCCGCGATCCAACTGTGGGAGCGGGCTTGCTCGCGAAGGCGGCCTGGCAGTCAACACAGTTGGAACGTGTACATATCCATTCCTGCGGTAACGGCCACTTATGGTTCCGCTTTTACAGCGGCTCACTTTTGAAAAGCCCAAAAGTAAGCAAAAGGCTCTTGCCCCACCACTCGGCACCTCGCTTAGGCTCGGTGTGCCCGCAATCCGCCAGTGATTTGGGGGGCCGCCGCCACGCGCCATCCATGGCGCGGGGCGGCTAAACCGGCATCCCTGCCGGTTTACCCCCCAAATCACTGTCGAATTCCGGCCAGCGTGGTTTAACGGGGCGCTTAAGATCAAGATCACAAGCAGATCAAAAGCAAGAGCAAGAGCAAGAGCAAGAGCAAGAGCGGCTCGCTTCGCATCGTGGTTAGCTGATTGAGTTTTGCGCGATGGGTAACTCGACGCAGAATTTCGCGCCGGCCTCGCCGTTGGTAACGCTCAGGCGCCCACCCATGTTTTCCACAATCCCATAGCTCACCGAGAGCCCCAATCCGGTGCCGACGCCGATTGGCTTGGTGGTAAAGAACGGTTCGAAAATCCGCTCCAACAGGCGCGGGTCGATCCCGCCGGCGTTGTCTTCAACCCAGATACGCACATGGCGGCTGTCGTGCTCGCTGTGCAGGGCAATCCAGGGGCGCAGGGCAGGGTCTTTTTCTCGCCGGCTGAGTAATGCGTCGCGGGCATTGACCATCAGGTTGATCAGCACCTGTTCCAGCTGGTCGACATAGCCTTTGACCTGCACCGAGAAGTCCGCAGGGCTGATGCGCACGTCTACACCTTTGCCGCGCAGGCCTTCGCTGAGCAGGGACAGGGTGCCCTCCAGCGCCTGCGCGGGGTCGAACGGTTGCTGCTCGATTTCCGAGCGGCGGCCGAACACGCGCATATGGTCGACCACCCGTGCCGCGCGTTGCACCTGGGCGTCGATACGCTGCAGTTTTTCCGTGAGGTAGTCGATTTGCACATCGCCATTGCCCAGGCGCTTGAGCACATTGGTGATGGCCATGTGCATCACGTTCAGCGGCTGGTTGATCTCATGGGCCAGGCCGGTGGCCATTTCGCCGAGGGTGGCCATTTTCGCGCTTTGGGTCAGTTGCTGCTGGGAGCGGCGTACTTCGGTGTTGTCGCGCCCTACGGCTTGCACTTCGATCAGGGCGCCTTGTTCATCGAAGACGCCACGGTCCGACCACACCCACCAGGCATGTTCGCGCCCCGGCAGTTGCAGGCTGATTTCCGCGGTGCTCACCGGGAATTCCGGGGTCAGTTGCTGAATGCGTTGCATAAAGGCGGCGCGCTGTTCATCCGACAGCCACTGGCCCAAGTCGATGCCTGGCAATTGGTCGGGCCGGCATTCCAGGTAATTGGCCAGCGGCGTGTTGCCAAAGGTGAGGATCAGGTCGGGACGGTAGCGACAGATCATCGCTGGCGAGTCTTCCACCAGGATGCGGTAGCGCTCTTCACTTTGGCGCACCTGCTCGGCGGCCAGGGTCGCCTCTGTGACGTCCAGCCAAAGGCCCACGGCTTCCACCGGCAAGCCGAGGTCGTCGCGCAAAAGCTTGGCTTCGTCGAGCAGCCAGTGGTAGTTGCCTTGCTTGTCGCGCAGGCGGTAGCGGCTGCGCACGTTGCCTTCGCGCAGCAGCTGGCGGGTGCGTTCGAAGTAGTGTTCTCGGTCGTCGGGGTGGATCAGCGCCGCCAGGGTGTCGTGGTTGCAATCGGCCAAGGTCCAGCCCAGCAGCGGCAACAGGCTGGCGCTGAAAAACGCTGGGTGCAGCGCGCCGTTGACGTAGCGCTGCACATAGATGACGGCCGGTGAGCTGGCGATCAGGTTGTCCAGGCGCGCATGGGCGGCGGCGGCTTGCAGTTGCTGGTTCTGAATGTCGCTGATGTCGAGCATGAAGCCGACCCAGCGCCGTTCATTGCCGGCTCCCAGCACTTGGCCTTGTATGCGGTACCACAGGGGCGACTGCTCGGACTCGGTGCGTTGCAGGCGCACGTTGGTCAGCAGTGGCTTGCCCAGGGCTTGCAGGTCTTGCAGGCGGCTGTCGAGGGCCTGACGGTCGGCGGGGTGGATGAGCTCGAGCCAGGTACCGAGGGGTTGGCGGGTGGGGCCGTCGTCTAGGCTCAGGTTGCGCAGCAATTGTGGCGCCAGTTGGATTTCCTGGGTAGCGGGCAACAGTTCCCACCAGCCAGTGCCGAGCAGGCCTTGCAGGGCTTCTACCCGTTCCAGTTGCTGGTGGTGACGCTGTTCGCGCAGACGGCCCAGCAGCGGCGCGGCGAGTGCTGCGCACAGGTTCAGCCAGTCACGCTCGCCGGTGTGGTGTGCCTGGCCGTTATAGAAGCCACACAGCAGCCACGCGGCGGCGCCATGGCTGTCGCGGTACGGCACCAGGAAGCCGTCGGCATTGCCAAATACACTGTGCAGGCGCGGGTTGTCGCTGCGCCCCTGGGCAATGTCCAGGCTAAGTGGCGTGTTGCCGTTGATGCTGTCCAGGCTGGTGCCCAGGTGTTGCCCGGTCTGCCACAAGGCCGGGGCGTCGTGAGCGGCGTAGTGACTGTAGATGCGCCAGCCTTGATCATCTTCGTCGAGCAGTGCCATGGCGACGCAGGGGATGCGCCAACGCTGGGCCACGCTGCGCAGGTGTTCGCTGAACACCTGGGGCAGGCGGTTGAGGCTGCACACGCGCAGCTGTTCGCTCATCAGGGCGGCGAGTTGGTGGTTCTGTTCGCGTTGCTGCACCCGTACTCGGTCGGCCAGCAGGTCAGTGATGTCCAGCAGGTGCAGGGCCCAGCCGTCGCCCTCCGGCTCGATCCAGCCGCGGGTATGCAGGACCTGGCCAGCAGCGCCCTGGAAGTCGAGGTCCAGGCCGTGTCGTTGCCACTCCTGCGGCGTGCCCTCGACACTCCGCGCGCTGTCGGCACACAGCAAGGTCTGCAAGGGGGGGTTGGGCGCGTTGGCAAGATGCTGGGCAAGCAAAGGCCTCAAGGTGCCTGAGATGTTCAGCACCCCACCCAGGTTGTCCAGTTGCACTTGCAGGCCCGGCGCGGGGGTTGCTGGCGCGCCCAAGGCCAGGGCGCTGGTGCGCCCGCGCAGGCGTGCGAACAATTTATCCCCCGTCGTCAAAACTGAAGGCTCGAGGTAGCAGTGAGGTTGGTGGGCAGGTTGGGTACGGTGCCCACCCCGGGCAATACCAGGGCCGGCAAGACCGCTTTGATATTGGCCGAGGGGTAGGTGATCTTCACTGTCAGCAAATTATTGGTGTAGGTGGCGGTGATATAGCCGGGCAAGAATTTCAATGAGCCGGGGATCCAGTTCAATTGGGCCTGGGCGGCATCCTTGGCGCGTTGCACCACCAGGGCCGAATAGCCTGCGGTGCTGGGGTCCAGGGACACACTGCGGCGGACCCCTTCGGCTGCCGCTTGGTGAAATGACTGCATCAACAGCAGCGGCAAGCTGTAGCTGAGCATGCCGTAGAACACTGCAAAGAAAATCACGAAGACCAAGGCAAACTCGATCGCCGCAGCGCCTTTTTGCTTTCTCGGGAGGCTCGATTTCATGACTGCGTCTACCCTGAGTCGAGTACTTGATATCAGCATAGAATCATTCAGCCAAAAGGGATGTTTTTTACGTGATCCAGACGCTAGTGATTGTGCTGTGGTTGGGCGTATGTGCTGTGCAGGATATTCGCCAGCGCCAAATTTCCAATACGCTGACCCTGGGCGTAGGCCTGCTGGCGCTGATTTACCTGCTATGGGCGGGCTCGACCTGGCTGGGTGCGCCCCGCAGCGAGGGTGGCCTGGCCTTGGCTTTGGCGCTGGTGCTGACCCTGCCCGGCTACGCGTTGGGCCGCTTTGGCGCGGGGGATGTGAAGTTGCTAGCCGCCTTGGGGCTGGCCTCCAATATCGACTACCTGTTGGGGGCGTTGATCGGCGCTGGCATCGTAATGGTGGCCTGGACACTTATGCATCAATGGCTTAGCTCAAATCGCGTTGAGCGGGCAGGGCAAGCGTCAACAAAACAGCCCTTTGCGCCCTTCGTTTTGACAGGTTTTGCCGGCAGCTGGTTTTGGATCCATCAGTCGCACGAGTTGATTAATGCTATGTACATAGTCGGAAAGTACGTCTACGTTTAATGAGTAGTTGTGTAGGAGTTTTCGTCAGAAAGGATAGGTCATCATTTGGCTTGCCAGGCATGGAGTAGCGCGTGAACAAGCTTACGTCTGCAGTAAAAGTGCTCGTTGTCGACGATCAACCATTGATCGTGGAGGAACTCTGTGAATTTCTTGAAAGCAGCGGGTACCGTTGTGTCCCGTGCGAGTCCAGCCAGCAAGCGGTCCAGCGTTTTGGCGAAGACCTTCAGATTGGTTTAGTGCTGTGTGACCTGCATATGCCGGACATGGACGGCATCGAACTGGTCCAGGCGCTGCAACGGATCGCCGGCAAACATCGTGCGTTCGAAGCGATCATGCTCACCGGTCGTGCCGACAAACAGGATGTGATCAAAGCCCTGCGTGCGGGCATCGCCGATTACTACCAGAAGCCGATCAACCTCGATGAATTGCTCGAAGGCCTCAAGCGCCAGGAAGCGGCGTTGGAGGAACGGCAAAAAGACCTGCAGCTGGGCACGCTCAACCAGAAGTTGCAGTACCTGTCCGAATCGATCAATGACTTGTATATGGACTTGGACAAAGTGCGTCGCAACCCGACGCTCCAGGACCATGATGGGGACCCATCGGCCGATGAAGCCGGGCCGTTGGAGATCCCGGCGATTTTCAATCAGCTGTCACCGCGCCAGCTGGATGTGGCTCGCCTGGTGGGCAAGGGCCAGACCAACTATCAGATTGCCTGTGAATTGGGGATTACCGAGAACACGGTGAAGCTGTACGTGTCCCAGGTGCTGCGCCTGACCCATATGCACAACCGCACGCAGTTGGCGCTGGCGTTGTCACCGAGCAACTCGGCGATGCGCCAGCGGGTGACTGCGCACTAAAGGCCCAAGCAAACCTTGCAGGAGCCATCTTTCTGTGGCGAGGGAGCTTGCTCCCGCTCGACAGCGCAGCTGGAGTCGGCTTTTCTTGGGGGCGCTTCGCTCCCCAGCGCAAGCAAGCTTGCTCGCCACAGTAGCTTTACTTGCTTCCACTTTGCGCAGTGCCGCCTATTTTCTGATCAAAGAACTCCGGAATCGGGTGCTTGTTGCTGTCCAGCCAGCGCTTGAGCGCCTGTTCGCGTTCTGCCGGCGTGGTTTTCTGGGGGTTGGCCGAGGCTGCGCGCCCGCTCAGTTGCAGTGCCATCCAGTTTTCCGTTTCGGCCTGCCGGGGTGAAGACGGCCCCGCTTCGATGGCCGAAGCGAGGAGGGGCAGGGCCAGGCATGCAAGGCCGGCGAGGTATTGGAATTTCATCATCGACTCCTTATTTCACAGAGGCCGGCAGCGTATCGCTGACCGCCGCTACCTGATCTTTGACTGGGCGCTGCGGTGCCGTGCCAGCGTCCTTGAGGTGTTGCGCCCGTGCCTGGGCTCGGGTCACCTGATCAGGGCTCAACCCGAGTTGGCCGACCACTTTCGCGGCTTGCTCCCAGTTGTCCTGATAGATCAGCAAGGTCACCAGGTTGACCGCCGCTAATTGATCGCTCTGCTTGAGTTCGATGGCGGTCATGAATTCAAAGCGCGCGTCTTCAAGGCGCCGTTGATCGAGGTACACCACGCCCAGGTCGTTGCGGATTTTTTCGTCGGTGGGCGCCAGCCGTGCTGCGCGTTGCAGGTGAGCCATGGCCTGGCCGTTGTCGCCCTTGGCCGACGCCAGTTGCCCCAGGCCGTGCTCACCGTCGGCGGCCAGGCAGGTGCCCAGCAGGCTGCGGTACAACGGCTCGGCGTCGGGACGGCCTAGCAAGCGATAGGCACGGGCCTGGCGCTGACGAACCTGGGGCAGGGCGCTGGGCAGGTTCTGCAGGTTGGCAAGGCTGGCGTGCAGCTTGCCTTCGTTGGCCATGTCATCGGCCAGGTTCAGCGACAGCTCCTGGTCCGAGCTGGGCTTGGGGCAACTGCCCGGCGCCAGCAACCCGGCCCACGGAACCTGGCCGTTGCTGGCACAGCCGCCCAGCATCAGCAGGCTCAAGGCGACGATCAGTGGTTTCATGGCAGGCTCCTCAAAAGTTATTCAAGGCTCGGGAGATGGCGATCATGGCCGGCCCCCCGAGCACGATCAGCAAGGCGGGAAACAGGAACACCATCATCACCACGGACATCTTCGCGGACATCTTCGAGATGTATTCCTGCAGGCGGGTCAGGCGGCGGTCGTCAAGCAACTGCTTGAGGGCCAGCAAGGATTTCATCGCGCCGCCGCCCTGGTGGATCAACTGCTGAAGGATGATGCAGGTGTCGGTGAACTCATCCACGGCCAACAGGCGTGCGGTCTTGCCCAGCTCTTCGGACAGTTCCAGGCCCGAGTCGACCCTTGCCAGGATCAGGCGCAGTTCATGGGTCAGGTCTGGCAGCAAGCGCTGGGCTTCGGTGCTCAACACCCGCAGCGATTGCTCAACTGCCATGCCGGATTCGAACAGGATGCGCAGTAACGGAATGAAGGTGGAGATTTCCCGAGCGATACGCTCCTGGCGGTATTTCGCACTGAGGGCGAGGATGCGTTTGGGCAGCAAGTAACCGATGCCTAGGGCAATCGCCGGGGCAATCCAGGGTGAGCCGGCATGGGGAAACAGCAGCTGTTGGCCGAGCAGGGTCAAGCCCAGCAACACGATGGGCACGCCGATCTGGAAAGCGGCAAACATGGAGCGCTGGTTGGCTTTACGCCAACCGACTCGGTTGAGCAGGGTCTGGGTTTCGTTGTCCAGGCTGACCGAGCGCTGGGCCACGGTGCTGGCGCCCAACTGGCGCATCAGGCTGCCGAGTTTGTCCTCGCGGGTCAGTTGGCCTTGCAGGCGTTGGCTGACCAGGCGTTGTCGGCGCCTTTGCTCTAGCAGGTTGCCGACGATCAAGGCGACGGCGGCGAGCGACAACAGGATGCAAATCAGGATGGCCATCTCAAATACTCCGCAACATGCGCCACATGACGAAGGTGCCCGTGATGTCGAGCGCCACCGCGGCCAGCAGCAGGTGGCGCCCGGTTCCGTCATTCCACATGCTCATCAGGTAGCCCGGGTTGACCATCAGGAAGTAGCCGACCATGACGATAGGCAAACCCGCCAGCACATAGGCGGTCATGCGCGTTTCGCCAGTCATGGCCTTGAGTTGGCGCGCACCCTGTTCGCGCTCGCGGATCATCTTGATCAGGTTTTCCAGCAGCTCGCTGGCGTTGCCGCCGTAGCGGTGGTTGACCTTCAGGCCAAGAGCAAACAGGCGGAATTCATCGCGCTCGTAAAACTCGGCAAAGTCGCTGACCGACTCCGGCAGGCTCACGCCCATTTGCACGTTGCGCTGGATGCGGCTCATGGCCTGCTTGAGCGGCGCTTCGGTGCTGTCGATCGCGCCCAGCACAGCGTCCGCCAGGGTGCGCCCAGACTTGAGGCTGCGCACGCTGTGGTCCAGCAGCTGCGGTAATTGTTCGACCATGCGCTGCACTCGCCGTTGGTAGCGCCAGGCGATATACACCCGCAGCAGCAGCGGCGGCAGGATCAGCATGGCCAACAGTCCCAGCCCGCCGGCCAGCAGATAGCCCAGCAACATGCCCAGCGCCCAGCCGCTCAGCCACAAACCCAGGCGGTCGGTGGGCTTGCCCAGGCCGGCGCGCTGGAACATGCGCTCCAGCGCGACCCAGCTGCCGTTCGGCTCCTGGGGCACCGGCTGGCCGTCGCTGAGCCGCTCCAGCACCCGGTCGGTGCCGGCCTGGCGCAACCCTCGCTGGAACAGCCAGACGGACAGGCTGATCAGCAGGATGCAAATGAGCAGCAAGACAAGTCCGGTCATGAGCCCTCTCTACAACGGCAATGCCGATTCGCGCCGCAACTTGTCGCCGGCCGGGTTGAGCGCTTCGCGCAGAAAGCCGAAACCGGTACGGCGGTCGAGGCGGAACAGGGTGTTGGTGACATACACGTCGTCGCGCACCCCCACCACTTCCACCACCTCGCTGACGCAACGGCGCCCATCGGGCAGGCGCGTCAGTTGCACCACCACATCCAGTGCGGCACAGATCATCTGCCGCAGGGTTTTCTCCGCCACCACCCGGCCGGTCAGGCCCACCAGGGTTTCCAGGCGCAGCAACGCGTCCTGGGCATTGTTGGCGTGCACGGTGCTCATGGAACCGTCATGGCCGGTGTTCATGGCCGTCATCACGTCGAGCACTTCGACGCCACGGATCTCGCCAAGGATGATGCGGTCCGGGCGCATCCGCAGGGCGTTGCGAATCAGGTCGCTGGCCTTGACCTCGCCATGCCCCTCGGCATTGGGCGGACGGGTTTCCAGGCGCACCACGTGGGGGTGGCCCAGTTGCAGCTCGGCGACGTCTTCGATGGTGACCAGGCGTTCGTGGGGGTTGATCAATTGGCTGAGGATATTGAGCAGCGTGGTCTTGCCGGTGCCGGTGCCGCCACTGATCAGGATATTGCAGCGCTTGCCCACCGCCTCCTGGAAGAACTCGAAGATGTTGTGGTCGATGGTTTGCATCGCCACCAGGTCGCTGCTCTTGAGCATGTCCTTGCGAAATTTACGGATCGACAGGCACGGGCCGTCCAGGGCAATCGGCGGGATGATCGCATTGACCCGGCTGCCATCCGGCAAGCGCGCATCGACCATCGGCGACGACTCATCCAGGCGCCTTCCAAGGGGCGCGAGAATGCGCTGCATCACGCGTTCTACATGGTGCGCGTCGATAAAGCGCAGGTCGCTCTGGTGGAGTACTCCGTCACGCTCGATAAACACCCTGTGCGGGCCGTTGACCAGGATCTCGGTGATCGACACATCGCGCAGCAGTACTTCCAGCGGGCCGAAGCCGGTCAGCTCATCGACGATTTCCTCGGCCAGGCGCTCCATCTCATAGCGCGAAATCGCCAGGTGCATGCGCGTGATGTATTCGGCCACTTTGTCGATGACAAATTGCGCCAGGGATTGGCGCGAGCCTTCCAGCAGGTTCTGGCCCGACTCTTCGATGGCATCGATGATGTAGCGATGCAGCACCAGTTTCAGGCCGTCGTGGTCGTTGTGCGCGGCACTTCCACGGGCCGGTGCGCCGAAGAGTTTTTCGCCGTTCATCGACTCGCTCCCAGTAGGCGTTCGAACCAGCGCGTCGAAGGTTTATCCAGTCCTTCGGTGCGTTTGGCCAGGCGCTCGCCCAGGTGGCGCAGGGCTTGGGTCAACGCTTCGCGGGGGGCCAGGGTGAACAGGCTTTGCCCCTGGTTCTTGGCGTTCAGGCGCACTTCGGGGCTCAGGGGCAGCACGGCGATGCACTCCAGGCCGAAGCTTTTTTCCAGGGCTTCGGTGCCGGGGGCGCAGCCTTTGACGTAGCGATCGACGAGCAGCTTGGCATGGTCGAGCTTCATGCCTTTTTCGCGCCACAGGTTCAGCATCGCCAGGTTACGCCGACAGTCGAGTACGCACTGGTCGGTGCACCACAACAGCTTGTCGCAGTGGCTGACAAAGGTGCGCAGGGCTTCGCTGTCCGCTTGCCCGGTGAGGTTGACTACGATGTGCTGGAAGTGCTGACGCAAGGCGCTGAGCAGCATGTACAGCTCGGCGGCGCTGGTCATTTCCAAGGGGTCATCGCTGGCGGCGTAGGCGAGGATCCGCAGGCCGTCGTCGGTGCTGGTGAACGCGCTGTTGATCAGGGTGGCGTCCAGGCGTCGCAGGTGGCGCAAGGCGTCACCGAAATTGAAGGTGCTGTCCAGGCCCAGCAGCGCCAGGCTGTCGCCCCTGGGCAGGCCGAGGTCGAGCATCAGCGTCTGCTGGCCGCTCTTTTGCACCACCATCGCCAGGTGGCTCGCCAGCAGGGCGCCATCGGTATTGCCCTGGGCACCGTAGAGCACGGTGAGGCCGCCAAGATGGGCGTTCGGCGCGCTGGGCGGCAAGCGCTTGCTCAGACGCCGCACCAGCCCGGCCACTTCGCTGGAGCGTGAACCATAGGCGACAAAATCCCGCGCACCGGCACGCATGGCGTTGAGTACCAACTGGTTGTCCATGCCGTCGCCCAAGGCCACCACCGCCAACATCGGCTTGGCTTCCAGGGCGCCTTCGATCAAGGCGCTCTGGGCTACCAGGTGCTCGCGGTCCAGGCCCACGAACACCAGGTTGGCGAAGGTCACGTCCACCAGTGCCAGCAATTCATCCAGGCTGCCGCCGCCCACGTTGATCACTTGGCCAAGAGGGGCCAGGGCACCCTGGAGCCATTCCAGGTCGGTGCTGTTACGGGTGATTGCCAGGAAGGTCTGGCTCAGGCTATCGCTCATTGGGAAAGTCCACTGCGACGGTCGAAGTTGCCGTTTTCCAGGAAGAACAGGCGGAACCAGTTCGGGTCATAGGTGCGCAGTTTTTCGCCGGGCAGCGACGGCAACTGCGCATTGGCAGCCAGTGGCTGGACCAGATGCGGCGTGACAATCATCAGCAGTTCTTTCTCTTCGCTCTGGATATTGGAGTCGCGGAAAAACGCACCAAGGATCGGGATATCGCCCAGGCCCGGGAGCTTGGCGATGGTGGAGCGATTAGTGCTGCTGATCAGGCCGCTGATCACGAAGCTTTCACCGTCGGCCAGTGACACGCTGGTGTCGGTGCGCCGGACGGTCAGGGCCGGCACTTGAATGCCTTCGATGCGAATCGCATTGTTGTAATCCAGCTCGCTGACTTCCGGGGCGACTTTCAGGGCGATGCGGTTGTGGTCGATGACCGTGGGCGTGAGGGTCAGGCGAATACCGAACTCCTTGTATTCGATGGTGATGGTGTCGCTGCCGGCACTGGGCACCGGAATCGGCACTTCGCCGCCGGCCAGGAAGGTCGCGCTCTGGCCGCTCATGGCCACCAGGCTCGGGCGCGCCAGGGTATAGGCGAAGCCGCTGCTTTCCAGGGCGTTGATCAGTGCCTTGACCCGGCCACCGCCAAACCCGATGTTGAAGTTGTCGGCACTCACCGGCAATTTGAAAATGCCCTCTGACGGGGACAGCAAGTCGGGGCTGCCGAGGAAGAAGTTTTTACCCATGCCCAGGATCTTGGTGCTGGCTTCCTTGAGCTTGGTGCGGCTGACCTCGACGAAGCGAATATCGGTCTGCACCTGGCTGGGTAGCGTCGGGTCTTCGGAGGGCGACAGCGATTGGCTGGTCAGCGCCGAAGTAGCCTTGCCCTTGACGAACACCATGCTCTGGCGCGGCGTGGTCGAGCAGCCGGTCCACACCATCAGGCTGGTAGCGCCGCTGCCGACGCCAGTGAGCAGGAAATGGCGGTCGCCGTTGACCCGCACATCGGCAATTTTCGGGTCGCCGATAGCCAGGCGCGTAATCGCTACCGGCGACTGCAGCTCGGTCTGCAAGCCTTCGCCTACCTCGATCACGGCGGGCAATTGGCCCAGGGCGTTGCAGCTGCCCGATGCGCCCATCGCCATGCCCAGGGGCAGGCACGGCAGCATCAAGGCCAAGGCCAATTGAGCGTAGCGTTGGCTCATTCAAGGCATCCTTGTTCAATCAGGGGGTAGGTTGTGCTGCCGCCGCGCCGCGAATCACTTCGATACCCCGACGCTGGCCGGTGACGGCCACCGCAGGGGTGATTTTTTTCGGCGGGCCGCTGAGGGCCAATTGGGTGAATTGGTAGAGGTCGCGGTTGGCGCTTTGCACCTTGTCCGGGGTGTCGCTTTCACCGGCCCAGTAGCGGCTGAGCAATTGTTCGTCGGCACTGCGCACGGCCAGGCGCAGCGTGCCGGCTTGGGAAGCGAGCATCAACCGACTCAGCAATTGTTCGGGCACCGCCAGCACCACACTGCGCGCGGCGGTGCGACGTTGAGCCGCCTGGGCGCGTTCTTCGGCGGTGGCGGGTGGCGGTACTGCCGGGCTGCCGTCGTTGGCCAAACCCAGTTGGTCGCCGACGCTGAGCAGGCGAATCGCCGGGATGACCACCTGCGCCGATTGCTCGGCATTGGCATTGTCCTGGCGCAAGAACAACAAGACATCCACGTAGTCGCCGGGGCTCAACTGGCCACCGGCACCGATGACCTCGTCGACGGCGACGGCGAGCGCGCGTTCATCCGCACGAATCATGCGGGCCAGGGGGCCGCCGGCGGTGAAGCTTTCATCATTGAGCCAGGTGCCGGCACCCAGGGCCCGCAAAGGCGTACGACCGATGGCCTGGTCAACGCTGGTCAGGCTGCCTGCCGGCACGGTGCGCAGTTTTTCCACGGCTACATCGGCAGCGGTGAGGGGCACAAAAGGCGCAACCGCGTGCACCAGTACCACGACGGGCTGGCGGGTCTGGTCTTCCACGACTGCAACGGTTTTTTCCACGGAAATGACAGGTTGTGGCGAGGGTGCTACGGCAGGTGCCGGTGGACGGCTGAGCACCAGGCCCCAATACCCTGCCACCAGGGCTCCGATAAGCAGCAAGCCAGCCAGGACCATGCTGATGCGACTGTTCATGACGGCGCTCCCTATCCTGTTGCACTACTTTTATTCCCGTTAATCCAAACGAGTTAAATTCGCAACTGGGCTGTGATGAACAACTAACGATTTGGCTATTTGAAGGTAGCTCAGCTAGGACGAAATGCCATTACCGAACGAAAAATTTATTGATGTTTTTAGCATCGGGCCTTTAAACAACGGACTTGCAGGGCGCATGAAGCCACTAATACTTTATGATTAATTCATTCTTACAGTTGTGAGTGTTAAATTTGTTGACAATGCTCTAGTGGCACACGGCAATCATTGTGCGGGCCAGCTGTATCGGCGCTTTGTGGCGCATGAAGGAGATCTCAACATGATCCTTGACCTGTTCTTGAAATTTTATGTTCACGCTCAGTTATTCCTGCGCCGCAGAGATGGGGCGTCGGCTATTGAATATGTGATTATCGTCGCGATAGTTGCGTTGGTGATCGTCGGTATTGGTACTGGGCTTGGCGATAAGATAAAAGGCATCTTCGAGCAAGTGTCCGATGCGCTGCCAGCGGCGACTTAGCCGTCATTGCAGTATTCTTTCGTTCCGGTGATTCTTTTTATCAGGTACCGCCCATGACCCACCCTTCGTCATCCCGCCAACAAATCCTATTGGTGGACGACGAGGAGGATGCGCTGGTGGAGTTGGCCGAATCCCTCGAAAACGAGGGATTTGTCTGTTTCACCGCGACCTCCGTCACCTTCGCCTTGCAAGAATTGACACTTCACCCTGATATCGCCCTGGTCATCACCGATCTGCGTATGCCCGAGGAAAGTGGTATCTCCTTGATCAAGCGCCTGCGCGAACATACCTCACGCTCGCATTTGCCTGTGATCGTGATGTCTGGTCATGCAGAAATGGACGATGTCAGCGATATGCTGCGCTTGCAGGTGCTGGACTTGTTTCGCAAGCCGATCTACCTGGTGCGCTTGCTCGATACCCTCAACAGCCTGTTTCCCCTCTCTACACCTGGTCGGTAACGGACCTGCACCGCTTATTAAATGTGGGAGCTGGCTTGCCTGCGATGATGGCCGAACAGTCAGCGACTAACTGCCTGACACTCCGAAACCCAACTGTGGGAGCTGGCTTGCTCGCGAAGGCGGTATGGCAGACCGAGATATGTACTCATTCCAACCCAATTAAATGGTCGACCCGAAGAGCGCCATCGCAGGCAAGCCAGCTCCCACATTGATTACAGGTGCCCTCGTCACAGTTGATAACTGAAGCTCAGCGTATACCGAGGCCTGCGATTGAAGCTGTCCAGGGCGATATCCGACATTGGCTTGGCCGCTTCCAGCGCGATGTTGTAATACTTGTTGTCGCCAAAGCGTAAACCTACCGCCGCCGACGACATGTCGTTGGCCTTGACCGGCAGGTCGTTGAACCAGGATTTGGCGCGATCGACCACTACGTAGGGTTGCAGGATTTTCACCCAGTTGCCGGCGCGGTTGAAGCTGTAGTTGACCTCGTACGCCACCCCCCAGCCTTTGTCGCCCGAGCCTTGGTCGTCCGGGTAGCCGCGGCCGAAATTCTGCCCCCCGAAGGTGGCGCGTTCGCTGTCGGGCAGGGTGTTGTTGCTCCAGTACAGCGCGCCGGAAAGTACGACTTGCCAGTTGTCGAAGAACTTGTCGCTTTGCACGCCGGAGAGGCGCAGGCGGAAGAAGTCGAGGTCGGGTTTAGCCACGTCCAGGTCACTGCGGGCCTTGGCGCCCAGGCCATCGATGCCCTGGTACAGGCCACCGCTGATGATGCGTAGGCGTCGCGCGTCGGCTTTGCGCCAATCTCCTTCGAAGGCCAGGGCGCGCAGGTTGGATTCGATGTCGAAACGCAACGGGTAACCCACCAGTTTATAGCGCGTGGTCTGGTCGACCGCGTACAGGCGTGTGCCCAGGGTGAAGGACTCGGTCGGGGAGGCAATGAACGGGTGGCTCAGGCCGATGGAGTAGCGGTCGATGGACTGGTGCGGCTTGAGTTCGAAACCGCCGTCCAGTTGCACGCTGCTGCTGGGGTCGGCGCGATAGCGCTCGGCGGCGAGCGCCAGTTGGGTGCCTTCGGCATTGATGAATTGGTTGTAGTCCACGCGGTAGTAATGCTCTTTGTCCTCGCCGGGTGGGAACAGGCCGCTGACGCTGAGCTGCTCGCCCATGGACGTCTGGGAATTGCTGGTGGCGCTCAGCAACGCTTGCGTGCCGCCACGGCTTTTCTGCACCAGGCTCATGCTGGTGGTGAAAGGTTTGCGGCTGGCCTGGATCTGCATGTGCGTGGCGCCATCGGTGGTGCCTGGCGGCGGTACTTGCGCTTGTACGCTGAGGCCGGGGATGCGGCTCATCAGCGTGGTATAGCGCTCGAAGGTCTTGCGAGTCAGTGGGCGTTCGGCCAGGAGCTTTTGCGCGAGTTTATCGACGTAGGCCGACACCGAACCAATGTCGCCGGTTTGTTGATAGTCCTTGATGTAGCCTTCCACCAGTACCACGCGGACCAGGCCATTTTCGAAGTTCTGTTGCGGCAGGAAGGCGTAGGACAGCAGGTAGCCATCCTCCTGATAACGGCGGGTGATGCCACGGGTCGCTTCAATCAGTTGCGCAAGGTTGGTTTCACGTCCAATCAACGGCGCATACACCTGCGCCGTCTCGGCGAGCGGGTAGACCGTTCCGCCTTCGATCTGCAACTTTCGAATAGTGACCTTGGTGTCCATCAACAGCGGCTGGCCTGCAGTCGGCGGCGCCTCGGGTACTTGGGTTTTCGACGTGGGTGGTCGGTAGGCGTCCGCGGGCAGGTTGGGTACCGGCAGGGTGCGGACAGTGTCGTTGCTGTTGAGAAAGCTGGGAAGGGTCTCGGCCTGGGCGTAAGCACTGAGGGTGAGCAATAACAACGGGGTCAACACGCGCATAGGACACTCCATGGTCAACTGCAGCAGCGCTTCGGGCCCGCCGGGTTCTGGGACGCGGTTCGGGAGGGCGGCGACTGTTCACAGGTGTCGCTGCCCATAAAAAAGACGAGAGACTTATTAAAGGTCTCTCGTCTCAACCAAGCGTAGGCGCTGTAGGGGAGGCCGTCTAATCGGCCAGGTGCATTTCTATTTGCCGGTCAGGCCATTCAACAAACCGCCCAGACCGCCTGTGGCCGTAGTGCCGCCCGTGGTGGTGGCAGTGCCGGTTGCTGTGGCGGTGGTGCCGATATTCAGGCCGCCGAGCAAACCACCGCTGGTGCCGCCAGTCGCGCCGCCGGTTACCAGGCCACCCACCGAGGCGACGGTGCCGCCGACCGCTGTGACGGTGGTGCCTACCGCGTTGGTGATCGGGTTGGCATTGGCTGCCGTCAAGTTAGTGCCCACGCTGCTCACAGCGCCGCCGACTTGAGTCACCAGACCATTGACCGGAGCACCCACACCGGTAGTGGTGCCGATGGTTTGGGTCAGGTTGGTGACGCCGCTGGTCACAGGGTTGAGCGCTGCGCCGACATTGGCCGCTACGGTGGCGACCGGTGCGGTAGCTGCGGTGTTTGCTACACCTGTGCCACCCAGCGCAGTGCCCAGCGACGCAACGGTGCCGCCGACTGCACCACCGGTCACACCCGTTGCACTGACTGTGCCGTTGGTATTGCCCACGTTCAGGCCGGTACCCACGTTAGCCACCAGGCCACCCACCAGTTCCGGAATGCCGGGAGCCGAGGTGCCACCGGTTGGGGCGACATAACCACCTGATTTATCCAGTGTGCCACCGACGCCAGTGAGTACGGTGCCGACAACGCCGGTGACCGGGTTGCCCGTGCCGCCCGTGCTGGCGACTTGAGTACCCAAGCTGGTGACGGTCGAGCCGACCTTATCCAGTACGCCATTGAGTGGAGTGCCCAGGCCGGTTGCGTTACCCAGGTTGCCGGTGGTGTTTTCCACCAGCGACACCACAGGCACCACGACTTTGCTGCCCAAGGTGTTGGTCAACGAACCCAGCGGGCCGGTGGTGCTGGCCGTACTGAGGGTATCGCCAAGCATGGTGACGGTGGTGCCGACTTTATCCACGACGCCACCTACCGCAGTGCCCACTCCGCCTGTCGCGCCGCCGACCACAGGTATTCCGCCGAGAGTGGTTGACAGTGTTTGGCCGGTGGTCGAGAGGCCGCCGCCCAGGTCGGCCACGCCGTTACCTACGCCTGCCACCGTGGTGCCCAAGGAGTTGGTGTTGGTGCCCAGTGAGCCCAAGCCGGCGGTTACGCCAGTGCCGATGCTGTTAACGGCGGTGCCTGCCGAGGTGACCAGGCCGCCAGCGGTTGCGCCGACGATGGGTACGCCATTCAACGTCGAACCCAGGTTACCGACCGCTGTACCGACATTGCCCACAGTGGTGCCAAGGGTGCCGGCAATCTGGCCGGTGACCAGTGGGGTGGTTGTCGAACCTGTTCCGCCACCTGTTCCGCCGCCAGTGCCGCCGCCGGTGCCGCCGCCCGTGCCGCCGCCGGTGCCGCCGCCGGTGCCGCCGCCAGTACCACCGCCAGTTCCGCCGTCACCACCGCCCGTGCCACCGCCCGTGCCACCGCCGGTTCCGCCACCAGTACCGCCACCAGTACCGCCGTCACCGCCGTCTGTGCCACCACCGGTTCCACCGCCAGTACCGCCGTCACCGCCGCCTGTGCCACCACCGGTTCCGCCGCCAGTACCGCCGTCACCGCCGCCTGTGCCACCACCGGTACCACCGCCTGTACCGCCATCACCGCCACCAGTACCGCCTCCGGCACCTGCACCTGCATCCGGCGATGACGCCGCCACGCTGGATTTATGCCCGCCACCACCGCTGCTGCAGCCGCCCAGGCTCATTGCCAGAATCAGGGCCAGCGCGGTACTTGCTTTCCAAAACACGACTTGAGTTTTCATGATTGAGTTCCTTGCACCTGGTACAACCTTGGTTGTTTCAAACCTTCGTTACTTCTTCGGATAACGATAGGTTTGTCCGTGTGGCTATCTCAGGCGAGGGCACTCTTTCACGCAACGCTCAACTTGGTATTAACGATTTATATACATCCGGCCATCGTCGGCTTAATGACTAATACCAAAGGTGTAATGGAAGGGTGTTTCAGGATTTTTATATTAGTAAAATCAAAGTGTTGTAAATAAAGACGGACCTCGTAAGGTCCGCTATAACTTAGGGTGTATATATACAATTAATCAGGGTTTTCAGGCAGTCGGCTGCCACTGCCCCAGCATATGTTGTATATCCCCAGCGCCTTTGAGTTCCAACGCCCCGCTGGAACCGGCCGCGCTGCTCATCAATATCACTTCACTGGGCAGGCGCACCGGCTTCATGAACGCGACGTCGATTTCAATATTGGCGGCCGGTAAGTGTTCTGCCAGCGCCGCGAGAGTGCGCGCCTTGTTCCATAACCCGTGGGCGATAGCCTGGGGAAAACCGAACAACTTCGCGGTCGGGGTACTGAGGTGGATGGGGTTGTAGTCGCCAGACACTCGGGCGTAGCGTCGGCCAATATCAGGGGGGGCTTTCCAGCGCGTCAGTTCGGTGAGCGTTCCTGGAGTCTGCGATCCGCTGTCCGCAGCTTCGCCTTCAACCTTTACGCCCCGACATAGCATTTGGCTTTCGCCCTCCCACAAGAGCCCAAGGGCATCCTCGACAACCGTCACGATGTCAAAGGTGGCCCCCTTGGGATGGGTGCTGAGATTGCGTGCGTAGACACCGACACTCACGTCACCGACTCCACCTAAAGGCCGATGAATCCGGATGCGATTGCGCAGGTGGATCAACCCCAGCAGCGGAAATGGAAAAGTCTTGTCCGTCAGCAATTGCAGTTGCAGGCCGAACGCGAGGATATGCGGATAAGTCGCGGGCAGCATCGGGCTGTCAGCAAAGCCGCATACCTTGCGATAAGCCGCAACCGCGCCGGGATTGACACTTATCGGGCAGCGCAACCCACATTCGGGCAGTGAGCTGCCGGTGATCTTGCGCTTGAGCGCCGCACGCCAATACAGCGGCAGTAGGGGCGGGGTGCTGTCCAACGTTTGCCATTGCATGCTTACGCTCCCAGAAGACTTTGCCCACACACCCGCAGCGCTTGGCCGCTGACCGCACCGGAACCCGGCTGGCTCAGCCAGGCGACGGCTTCGGCCACGTCCTGGGGCAAGCCACCTTGGCCCAGGGAACTCATGCGGCGCCCGGCCTCGCGCAGGGCGAAGGGAATATGCGCGGTCATCTGGGTTTCGATAAACCCTGGCGCGACGGCGTTGATGCTGATCCCACGCTCCTTCAACAGCGGCGCCCAGGCTTGAGCCAGGCCGATCAACCCGGCCTTGCTTGCGGCATAGTTGGTTTGCCCACGATTGCCGGCGATGCCACTGATGGAAGCCAGCAACACCACCCGTGCATTGTCCTGCAGGGTGCCGCTGTCGAGCAGGGCCTTGGTCAGCACTTGCGCAGCCTTGAGGTTGACCGCCAGCACTGCGTCCCAGTATTCCGGGGTCATGTTGGCCAGGGTTTTGTCGCGGGTGATGCCGGCGTTGTGCACCAGGATGTCGAGCCCGTCTGGCAGGTGCTCGATCAGTTGGCGTGCGGCATCTTCGGCGCAGATATCCAGGGCCACCGTGCGTGCATTCAGGCGTGCGGCCAGGGCTTCAAGGTCGGCCTTGGCCTGGGGCACATCGAGCAGAATGACCTCGGCGCCGTCGCGGGCCAGGGTTTCGGCGATGGAGGCACCGATGCCTCGAGCGGCGCCGGTAACCAACGCCTTGCGCCCGGCCAAGGGGCGCGTCCAGTCTTGCACCGGTGTGTCGCAAGCTGACAGGCGAATCACCTGGCCCGATATATAAGCGCTTTTGGGCGAGAGAAAAAACCGCAGCGCGCCCTCCAACTGGCCTTCGGCACCGTCGCCCACGTACAGCAACTGCAGCACGCCACCGCTGCGCAACTCCTTGGCCAAAGAGCGGCTGAACCCTTCCAGGGCGCGCTGGGCGCTGGCGGCGAACGGATCGCTGAGGCTTTCCGGCGCCCGGCCAAGGATCACCAAGTGGGCACTGTGGTCGAGGTTTTTAAGCAGTGGTTGGAAGAATTCGCGCAGCTGCTTGAGCTGGTCGGTGTGCTGCAAACCGCTGGCATCGAACACCACCGCCTTGAGCTTGGGGCCGTGTCCTGGAATCCACGCGGGTGCTGTCGAGGCTTCGGCGCCGTAGCTGTAGACGGCGTCGGTGAGTCGGTTGGCAAATGCCAGCACCTGGGTAGCCAATGCGCCACCGCCCAGCAGCAGCGCACCTTCGACCGGGCGCAGGCGCCCGGCTTGCCAGCGTTCCAGGCGTACCGGTGACGGCAGGCCAATGGCGGCGACCAGGCGATGGCCGAGGCTTGAGTTGGCGAAGTCGATATAACGGTCAGACATGGAACGCTCTCCGAAGGCTGGGGTTCAAAGGTTGACCACCCTGGGGTGGCAGTCGTTCGATTGAGCCTAGGCTAGGCTTGATGATTCCACCCACCACCACAAGGGAGCTTTCCATGACTCAATTGCGCCGTGTAGCGATCATTGGCGGTAATCGCATTCCTTTCGCCCGATCCAATGGCCCCTACGCCACGGCGAGCAACCAGGCGATGCTGACTGCCGCACTGGAGGGTCTGATCGAGCGCTACAACCTGCACGGCCTGCGCATGGGCGAAGTGGCTGCCGGCGCGGTGCTCAAGCATTCCCGTGATTTCAACCTGACGCGTGAATGCGTGCTCGGTTCGCGCCTGTCACCGCAAACCCCTGCGTACGACATTCAGCAAGCTTGCGGCACGGGGCTTGAGGCGGCGCTGCTGGTGGCCAATAAAATTGCCCTGGGCCAGATCGAATGCGGCATTGCCGGCGGGGTGGACACCACCTCGGATGCACCGATTGGTGTGAATGAAGGGCTGCGCAAGATCCTGCTGCAAGCCAACCGCAGCAAATCCCTGGCAGATAAATTAAAACTCCTGTTACAACTTCGTCCTCATCACCTCAAGCCGGAACTGCCGCGCAACGGCGAACCGCGTACCGGTCTGTCCATGGGCCAGCACTGCGAACTGATGGCCCAGACTTGGCAGATCCCTCGTGCCGAGCAGGACCAGCTTGCGCTGGAGAGCCACCAGAAGATGGCGGCGGCTTACGCCGAAGGCTGGCACAACGATTTGCTCACGCCCTTTCTCGGCCTCACCCGCGACAACAACCTGCGCCCCGACCTGACCCTGGAAAAACTCGCCAGCCTCAAGCCGGCCTTCGAGCGCAGCGAAAAGGGCACGC
This sequence comes from Pseudomonas sp. Pse35, assembly GCF_024519715.1. NCBI lineage: Bacteria > Pseudomonadati > Pseudomonadota > Gammaproteobacteria > Pseudomonadales > Pseudomonadaceae > Pseudomonas > Pseudomonas sp. Pse35. Next base: position 97,069 of record NZ_JALJRP010000017.1, read on the forward strand.
TCACCGCCGGTAACTCCACACCGCTGACCGATGGTGCCTCCCTGGTGTTGCTGGGCAGCGAGGCGTGGGCCAAGGAGCGCGGCTTGCCGATCCTCGCTTACCTGCGCGATGGCGAAGCGGCGGCGGTGGATTTCGTCCAAGGTGCCGAGGGCCTGCTGATGGCGCCGGTGTATGCGGTACCGCGTTTGCTGGCGCGCAACGGCCTGACGTTGCAGGACTTTGATTATTACGAGATCCACGAAGCTTTCGCCGCCCAAGTGCTGTGCACGCTCAAGGCCTGGGAAGACGCCGACTATTGCAAGACCCGCCTGGGCCTGGACGCACCGCTGGGGTCGATCGACCGCAGCCGGCTCAACGTCAAGGGCAGTTCCCTGGCGGCGGGCCATCCGTTTGCCGCCACCGGTGGGCGGATCGTCGCCAACTTGGCTAAATTGTTGGATGCGGCGGGCAAGGGCCGTGGGCTGATTTCCATTTGTGCCGCCGGTGGCCAAGGCGTGACGGCGATTATCGAACGCTGATTGCCGACAAAATTGGCCCATTGAATGCATTCTCAAGGGGTCAGAGGTCAGTAGCCTCTCCCCCCGGCGAGCCGATTGCCGTATAACGAGTTCCACACGCGTGTTTGGTAATACAGGACCCACAATAAAAGCTGATGAAGACTCCTAAACGCATTGAACCCCTGATCGAAGACGGTCTGGTCGACGAAGTGCTGCGCCCTCTGATGAGTGGTAAAGAAGCAGCTGTTTATGTGGTGCGCTGCGGCAATGAATTGCGTTGCGCCAAGGTTTACAAGGAGGCGAATAAACGAAGTTTTCGTCAGGCATCCGAATACCAGGAAGGCCGTAAGGTCCGTAACAGCCGCCAGGCACGAGCCATGGCCAAGGGCTCCAAGTTCGGCAAGAAAGAAACCGAAGATGCCTGGCAGAACGCGGAAGTGGCGGCGCTGTTTCGCCTGGCCGGTGCGGGCGTTCGTGTGCCCCAGCCGTTCGACTTTCTCGAAGGCGTACTGTTGATGGAACTGGTGGCCGACGAATACGGCGATGCGGCGCCGCGTCTGAATGACGTAGTGCTGGAGCCGGACCAGGCGCGCGAGTACCACGCTTTCCTGATCTCCCAGATCGTGCTGATGCTGTGCACCGGCCTGGTGCACGGTGACCTTTCCGAGTTCAACGTACTGCTCACGCCTACGGGCCCGGTGATCATCGACCTGCCCCAGGCGGTGGATGCGGCGGGTAACAACCACGCGTTCAGCATGCTGGAGCGCGACGTTGGCAACATGGCTTCCTACTTCGGGCGTTTTGCCCCGGAGTTGAAGAAAACCAAGTACGCCAAGGAAATGTGGGCGCTGTATGAAGCCGGCACCTTGCACCCGGCCAGTGTATTGACCGGTGAGTTCGACGAACCGGAAGAACTGGCGGATGTGGGCGGTGTGATCCGCGAAATCGAAGCGGCGCGGCTGGATGAAGAGCGTCGCCAGGCGATTCGCGCGGCGGATGATGCGCCACCAAGCAAAGTGCCGGACGAGCCACCGCCGCCGCCTTGGATGCAGTAACTTACAGCGACGCTGATCGTTCCCACGCTCTGCGTGGGAATGCATCCCTGGACGCTCTGCGTCCTAAAGCGTGACGCGGAGCGTCGAAAGCGGCATTCCCACGCGGAGCGTGGGAACGATCATTGTGCTGTCTGTCAGGCGCAGCAGTTGCCCGCTGCCAACTCCTTGAGGATCGGGCAATCGGGCCGGTGATCGCCCTGGCAGTGCTCCATCAGGTCCTGCAAGGTATCGCGCAGTTGCCCCAGCTCGCGAATCTTGTGGTTCAGCTCGTCGATGTGCTGGCGCGCCAGGGCTTTTACGTCGGCGCTGGCCCGCTGGCGGTCCTCCCACAGGGTCAGCAACTTGCCGACTTCTTCCAGTGAAAACCCCAGGTCTCGCGAGCGCTTGATGAACGTCAGGGTGTGCAGGTCGTCGTGGCCGTACACCCGGTAGCCGCTGTCGGTGCGGTGGGCGGTTTTCAGCAGGCCAATGGATTCGTAGTAGCGAATCATCTTCGCACTTAGCCCGCTGGTGCGGGCGGCTTGGCCGATGTTCATGGGCGTTGATCCTCCAATTCCTTGGGTTTCCAGGTTTTCAACAACAGGGCATTACTCACCACGCTGACGCTGGACAAGGCCATGGCAGCGCCAGCCAGTACCGGGTTGAGCAGGCCGAAGGCGGCCAGGGGAATGCCGATCAAGTTATACACAAAGGCCCAGAACAGATTCTGTCGAATTTTCGCGTAGGTCTTGCGGCTGATCTCCAGGGCGGCCGGCACCAGGCGCGGGTCGCCACGCATCAAGGTGATACCGGCGGCGTGCATGGCCACGTCGGTGCCGCCGCCCATGGCGATGCCGATATCGGCAGCGGCCAGGGCTGGTGCATCGTTGATACCGTCGCCGACCATGGCCACCACGCCGGTTTTTTTCAGCTCGGCCACGGCAGCGGCTTTATAGGCGGGCAGTACTTCGGCATGCACATCGTCGATGCCCAAGGCCTCGGCCACCACCCGTGCACTGCCGTGGTTATCGCCGGTGATCAGGTGGCTGCTGATGTGCTGCGCCTTGAGTTGTTGCACGGCTTGCAACGCGCCGGGCTTGAGCGTGTCGCCAAAGGCAAACAGCCCCAGCACACGGGGTTGCGCGCCTTGTTCGATCAGCCAGGACAAGGTGCGGCCTTCGGCTTCCCATTCCTTGGCACGAGGGCCTAAATCGCCTGCGTCCAGGCCGGTCTCTTCCAGCAAGCGGCGATTACCCAGCGCCAATGGCCGACCGTCGAGCGTACCGGCAATGCCGCGCCCGGTCAGGGATTGGCTGGCGCTCACATCGGCCACGTCCAAGCCTCTTTCGCGGCAAGCATCCAGCACGGCTTTGGCCAGTGGGTGCTCACTGCCGCGTTGCAGGGCGCCGGCCTGTTGCAACAATAGGGCTTCGTCACCATCCACGGCCGCCAAATGCGCAATGTTGGGCGCGCCGGAGGTGAGGGTGCCGGTCTTGTCGAACACTACGGCGCTCACGGCATGGGCGCGCTCCAGGGCTTCGGCGTCCTTGATCAGGATGCCGTGGCGTGCGGCGACGCCAGTGCCGGCCATGATCGCGGTCGGTGTGGCCAGGCCCAGGGCACAAGGGCAGGCGATCACCAATACGGCCACCGCATTGATGATGGCGGTTTCCAGGGATGCGCCATACAGCCACCAGCCCACTACGGTAATCAGCGCCAATACCAGCACGGCCGGCACGAACACCTGGCTGACTTTATCCACCAGTTTCTGAATCGGTGCCTTGGCGGCCTGGGCGTCTTCGACCAGGCGGATGATGCGCGCCAGCACGCTTTCCGCGCCCAGGGCCAGGGTGCGCACCAGCAGGCGGCCTTCACCGTTGATGGCGCCACCGGTGACCGCGTCGCCGGGTTGTTTGGGCACCGGCAGGCTTTCGCCGCTGATCAGGGCTTCATCGGCATGGCTCTGGCCTTCCACCACCTCACCGTCCACCGGGAAGCGTTCGCCGGGTTTGACCAGCACCAGGTCGCCGTGCTTCAACGCACTGATGGCGACGTCTTCTTCACGGCCGTCCTGCACGCGAATCGCACGTTCCGGACGCAAGGCTTCAAGGGCGCGGATGGCGCTGGCGGTCTGGCGCTTGGCGCGGCTTTCCAGGTATTTGCCCAGCAGCACCAGGGCGATCACCACCGCCGAGGCTTCGAAGTACAGGTGCGGCGTCACGCCTGGGGCGGCGGTGAGCCATTCATAGATACTCAAGCCGTAGCCGGCACTGGTACCGATCGCCACCAGCAGGTCCATATTGCCGGCGCCGGCGCGCACGGCTTTCCACGCGGCGACATAGAAGCGCGCACCCAGGATGAATTGCACCGGCGTGGCCAGGGCAAACTGTATCCAGGCGGGGAGCATCCAGTGCAGGCCGAAGGGTTCTACCAGCATCGGCAGCACCAAGGGCAGCGCCAGCAGAACGCCCGCCACCAGCGACCAGCGCTCGCGGCGCAGGCGCCGGGCCTGATCGGCGTCGGTAGCGGTTTCGCTTTGGGGCAGGCTGGCGGTGTAGCCGGCTTTGTCGACGGCGGCGATCAACACGCTGGGGTCCATCTGGCCCTGTACTTCGATGTGCGCGCGCTCATTGGCCAGGTTGACGCTGACACGTTGCACGCCAGGCACTTTGCCCAGCGCGCGTTCGACCCGCCCGGCACAGCTGGCACAGGTCATGCCGCCGATGGGCAGGTCAAAGGTGGTGGATCCATTCATGGGGCAGTCCTCCAGAAGAAGTTGCCACTAGGATCAACCTTAACCTGTGGGGAAGGTCAAGCCCGATCGTTCCCCCGCTCTGCGCCGATCGTTCCCACGCTCTGCGTGGGAATACAGCCCGTGACGCTCCGCGTCACCCTGGCGTTGAAGTAGTGCCTTGTACCCGGGACGCAGCGCGTCCGATGAGGCGTTCTCACGCAGAGCGTGGGAACGATCGTGGGGTTACTCAGTATTCCAGTTTCGCCGCTTTGAGGTACATGCCGTCCGGGCCCAGTGCAATGCGTAATTTGCGTACATCGCCGGCTTTCAAGGTGATGTTCTGCGCGGGAGGCGCGAGCATGCCTGGCAGACAGCCGGGGGCCTGACTCGGCAACACTTTCAGGCGCAGCGACACATCGCCGGGGGGAAGGTTGAAGGAGGTGGCCTGCTCCTGGAACAGACGCCCGGCCAGTTGGTCCTGGATATACAGGCCGATCTCGCAGTGGGTCGGCACTTCCAGGCGTTCGCGGGAAATAATCAGCACCGCATAATCTTCAGCTGCCAGGGCCTGGGGCGCAGCGGCAGGCAAGCTCATCAGGCCGGCAAGGGCAAAAAACGACCAGCGCATGGCGAATGCTCCATGGTTCACAGCTAGGGAGGTTGAAGCTTGGACGACGCCGCCGCCGAATACCAGCCCGGCAGAAATACTGAGAACTTGACCTTGCCATCATGGCAAGCTCGACACTGGGCTCAACCTCATCAAAGGAGTCATGTCATGCAAATATTCAGCGTTGAAGGAATGACCTGCGGCCATTGCGTTAAAGCGGTGACCCAGGCGGTACAGAGCCAGGATTCGGCAGCAAGTGTGGAGGTCGACTTGAAGGCTAAAGAAGTGCGGGTGGCAAGCAGTCTGTCCTCTGACCAAGTGATCGATCTGATTGCCGAGGAAGGCTACAGCGTCAAGTTGGCGTGATTTTCTGATCGTTAGCCACCTAACGTAATGTTCATGGCACCCAAGCGCGGCTAGACTGTCGAGCTGCCGACTCACTTGGGTGTCTGATGAACCTTCGCATAATCCTGATTCTGGGCGCCTTGAGCGCCTTCGCGCCGTTGGCGATCGACTTTTACCTGCCGGGATTTCCGGCAATGGCCTCGGCCTTCGCCACTGACGAAAAACATATCCAGCTGACCCTGGCGGTGTATTTCGCGGGCCTGGCTATTGGCCAATTGATCTACGGGCCGCTGGCCGACCGCTTTGGCCGGCGCGTGCCGTTGCTCAGCGGCGTCACCCTGTTTACCCTCGCGTCTTTCGCTTGTGCGTATGCGCCGTCCCTGGAATGGCTGATCGGTGCACGCTTCGTGCAGGCCCTTGGCGGGTGTGCGGGCATGGTGATTTCCCGGGCGGTGGTCAGTGACAAATGCGATGCCGTGGGTTCGGCCAAGGTGTATTCGCAACTGATGCTGGTGACCGGCCTGGCCCCGATCCTGGCGCCGTTGGCCGGTGGCCTGATGGTCGGCGTGTGGGGCTGGCAGTCGATTTTCCTGGCGTTGTCGTTGTTCAGCGTGATGGCGGCCATCGCCGTGGCGGTCGGGTTGCCGGAAACCTTCCCGGCCAATCAGCCGCGCCAGCCGTTGTCGGGCTCGTTGCGCCGCTACGGCTCGCTACTGTCAGACCGGGTGTACCTGGGCTATGCCTTGACCGGCGGCATCTCGATTGCCGGGATGTTTGCCTACATCGCCGGTTCCCCCTTCGTGTTTATCAAGCTCTATGGCGTACCGGCCGAGCATTACGGCTGGTTGTTTGGCTCCAACGCCGCGGGCTTTATCCTGGTGGCGCAACTGAACGCAAGATTGCTCGCCAAGCGCGGCCCGGCGTTTTTGTTGTCGCGTACCGTGTGGGTGTACGTGGCGGCGGCGTTGACGCTGTTGGGAATTGCCGCGTTGCGCACTGAGGCACTATGGCCGTTATTGGTGCCGCTGTTTATCTGTATCGCCAGCCTGGGCTGCATTTTGCCGAATACCTCGGCCTGTGCCATGAGCGGGCAGGGGGCTCGGGCCGGCAGCGCATCGGCGTTGCTCGGTTGCATTCAGTTCGGTGTGGCTGCAGGGGCGGCGTCGTTGGTCGGTGTGTTGCACGACGGCACGGCGATGCCGATGGCCATGGTCATCAGCCTCTGCGGGGTGCTGGCGGTGACCATTGCCATGGCGACCCAGCGCCTGCAACGGGCAAGGGCCGTACAGGCGCAGGTCTGAAGTTCGGTTTAGCCAGCGGAACGTTGCTGGTTGAGGGGGAAGCGATGGGGCGCCTGGATCCGGGCCTGCAGCGTGTCGGCGAAGGCGCGGGCCTCGGCTTCACTGCGAAAGGTGATGGCCTCGCCGTCGAGACGAACTTGCCATTGGCTGCCTGGGGATTTTGCTAACGCTTTTATCAGGATTTTCATTGCTGACTTCCTCACGTAAAAGAATCGTGGCAAAGGCGGCCAATATAAACCTGAACGGGCGCATAAATATGACAAGGATCAACTCTCGGACTAATGGTGTCGTCCGTTACCTACGTGGATAACAGACGACACTGACAGCCGTTTTTTCAGAACCCTTCCAGCACGATCTTGCCCTTGGCCTTGCCGCTTTCCAGTAGGGCGTGGGCGCGGCGCAGGTTTGCTGCATTGATCACACCGAAGTGCTCGCCTACCGTGGTTTTCAGGGTGCCGGCGTCGATCAGTTCGGCCACGCGGTTGAGCAGGTTGTGCTGCTCGATCATGTCTGGCGTTTCGAACATCGAACGGGTGTACATGAACTCCCAGTGCAGCGACAGGCTCTTGCGCTTGAGCTTGCTCACATCCAGGGCCTTGGGATCGTCGATCAACGCCAGCTTGCCTTGGGGTTGCAGTGCTTCGACCAGTTGGTCCAGGTGTTGCTCGGTCTGGGTCAGGCTGGCGACGTGGGTCACTTGCCCGTGCCCGGCCTGTTTCAACACTTCGCTCAGCGGCTGGCTGTGGTCGATCACCACGTGTGCTCCCAGGGCCTTGGCCCATGCGTGAGTCTCGGGGCGCGAGGCGGTGCCGATGACCTTCAACGCGGTGAGCTGGTTGGCCAACTGAGTCAGGATCGACCCCACACCACCGGCAGCGCCGACGATCAGCAGGCTCTGGCCTTGATCGTCTTTGCCTTCAGTCACCTGCAAACGTTCGAACAACAGCTCCCACGCAGTGATAGCGGTCAACGGCAATGCGGCCGCTTCGGCAAACCCCAGGCTTTGGGGCATATGGCCGACGATGCGCTCATCAACTGTGTGCAATTCGCTGTTGCCGCCTGGGCGTACCAGGGAACCGGCGTAGTACACCTTGTCGCCGGCCTTGAACAACGTCACGTCACTGCCGACCGCCTTGACCACACCCGCCACGTCCCAACCCAGCACCTTGGCGGCGCCATTTTCCGGGGCGACGTTCTGGCGCACCTTGGTGTCCACCGGGTTGACCGAGATGGCTTTGACTTCCACCAACAGGTCACGGGGGCCGGCCACGGGGGCTGGTAGTTCGATGTCTTGCAGGGATTCTGGATCGGTGATCGGCAGTGAGGCGTAGTAGGCGATGGCTTTCATGATGACTCCAAGTGAATACGGTCAAGGTAGGAGCGAGCTTGCTCGCGAAGATCGTTAACGATGACGCGGTGTTTCTGGTTTCGCGCCTCGTCGTTGGGGTTTTCGCGAGCATGCTCGTTCCTACAAAAAAGGCGGGATCAGGCGAGAAATTTCAGGCGCTTGAGTTCGAAGTGTTCGATCACATCGGCGGCCTTGGCGCGAAAGCTCTGGATATGCGCGCTCTGGTCGTGGTCGGCCAGTGCAGCGTCGTCGCTCCAGCGCTCGAGCATGTAGAAGGTCTCGGGGTGTTGCAGGTCCTGGTGCAGGTCGTACTGCTCGCAACCGGCTTCCAGGCGGGTCGGTTCCAGCAGGCCGCGCAGCAGGGTTTCCAGGGTGGCGTGCTGGCCGGGTTTGGCGATCAGCGTGGCGATGACATTAAAAGCAGTGGGCATAGTCGATTCCTGGCACGGGCTAACGGGATGGACAGATGATTGGCTATTTCCCACGCCGATAAAAGCGGCTAAAACAGCAGGCTGTTTCAACCAAATATTGATAATGAGCGGAAATGCATGCTGCGTTTTGATGATTTGCAGTTGTTTGTGCGAGCGGCGGACTTGGGCAGCCTGTCGGCCGCAGCGCGGGTCATGGACCTGTCCCCGGCGGTGGCCAGTGCCGCGCTCAAGCGTATCGAACAGCAACTGGGTACGCGCTTGCTGGCGCGCTCCACCCGCAGCCTGCGCCTGACAGCCGAAGGCGAGGGCTTCCTTGCGTACGCGCGGGCGTCACTGAGCGCGCTGGATGAAGGGCGGCGCCTATTGGCCAGTGGCCAGGATCATGTCAGTGGCGTGCTGCAATTGTCGGCACCCTCGGATTTCGGCCGCAACCAACTGTTGCCGTGGCTGGATGCGTTCCAGCAGGAGCATCCGCAACTGAACGTGCGCCTGTTGCTCGGTGATCGCATCGCCGACCTGTTCCGCCAGCCCGTGGACATTGCCCTGCGTTACGGCGAACCCGAAGACTCCAGCCTGATTGCGCTGCCCATTGCCCCGGACAATGTCCGCGTGCTCTGCGCCGCCCCCAGTTACCTCGCCCGGCATGGCGAGCCGCGCCATCTGGAGCAATTGGCCCAGCACAATTGCCTGCTGTACATGCTCGGCAGCCGCGTCCACGACCACTGGGGTTTTTACGATGGCAAGCGTCATGTGGGCCTGACGGTCAGCGGCGATCGCTTCAGCGATGACGCCGATGTGGTGCGCCGCTGGGCGGTGGCGGGCATGGGCATCGCCTACAAGTCCTGGCTGGATGTGAGCACCGATGTGCTAGCCGGGCGCTTGCGTCTGATCCTGCCGGAACTGCAGGGCGAGCGCACCCCGCTCAACCTGCTGTGCGCCCACCGTGCGCAATTGAGTAAACCCATCAATCTGCTGCGGGACATGCTCGTGTCCCGTTGTGCGACATTGACGGCCCAGCGACCGGGACGAATGGCTTCTCGTCAATAGCCTGCGCCACGCTCGGAAGTTTCACTCATATCTTGTCCTGATTTGCACCGTCAGACACCGGGGAACCTCCTGCCTGCGCACCTATACTTGGGCGTCAACCGCAGCAGAAAAATGGTTTAACAGGGAGTGAATACATGGGAGCAGCACCTTGCATCAGTCAGATCGCCAGCTTGCTCGCCGAGCCTAAACGCACGGCCATGCTTTGGGCCTTGATGGACGGTTCGGCGAAGACTTCCGAAGAGCTGGCGACGCTGGCCGGGCTGTCGCCGGCGTCAGCCAATGCACATTTGGCGCGGCTGTCCGGCAGCGGCCTGTTGCGGATCGAGGCGCGGCGGGGCCAGCGCCTGTTTCGTGTAGCGGCGGCCGATGTCAGTGCTGCCATTGATGCGCTGGCCAGCACCACTATGGCCAGCGCGGCCCGCAGCACACCTGATGTTTTGCCAGCGGCGCTGCGCGCACCGCCATTGCTGCGCCGTGCCCGCTGGTGCCATGGCCACCTCGGCGGCGAGCTGGCGGCGCAGTTGTATCAACGGATGCTTGAGGCCGGGTGGATCGAGCGCCATGAGCCGCGTACAGAGGTGACGCCCAATGGCGTGCAGGCGTTGGCGCAGTTGGGCATTTTTACCCAGGCATTGGCATCGCCGCTGGCCTGCGACTGTTTCGACTGGAGCCAGCAACAACCCCACTTGGGCGGTGCGTTGGGGGCGGGCTTGATGCAACTGTTTCTGCAGGCGAACTGGATCAGCGTGATCAACGAGTCACGGGCCTTGTCGGTCAATGACCTGGGGCTTGAGCACATAGCCCGCATCGCCAAACTGTAGGAGCGAGCTTGCTCGCGAAAAACTCGAGTGCGCCGCGTTTTATCCAGAAACCCCGCGTTATCGTTGACGATCTTCGCGAGCGAGCTCGCTCCTACAGGCGCTGGCGTCGTTCTCAGCTGTCGTCAGGTCGCATCCAGCAATAGCCGGCGCAAACGATGCCGCACACTCGCAAGGGGGATTTTTCATACGAGGGGTGTGGCATGGGTAGGCAGGGTTATAGCGCGGCGGAACGCCTGGAACGGTTGCCCATCAGCGGTTACCACCGAATCATTTTCATCATCATCGCCCTGGCGTTTTTCTTTGACTCCATGGACCTGGCGATGATGACCTTCCTGTTGGGCTCGATCAAAACCGAGTTTGGCCTGAGCACGGCCCAGGCCGGGTTGCTGGCCAGTTCGAGTTTTTTCGGCATGGTGGTGGGCGCTTCGCTGTCCGGGATGCTTGCTGATCGATTCGGTCGCAAACCGGTGTTTCAGTGGAGCATCGTCCTCTGGGGGTTGGCGAGCTATTTGTGTTCCACGGCCCAGACGGTGGAGACGCTGACGTTGTTTCGGATCCTGCTGGGCATTGGCATGGGCATGGAGTTTCCCATTGCCCAGTCGATGCTGTCGGAGCTGATCCCCGCCAAAAGACGCGGGCGCTATATCGCCTTGATGGATGGTTTCTGGCCGTTGGGCTTTGTGGCTGCGGGCGTACTGTCTTACTTCTTGTTGCCGGTGATTGGCTGGCGCGACATCTTCCTGGTGCTGGCGGTACCGGCGGTGTTCGTGCTGGCCATCCGTTTCTTTATCCCGGAGTCGCCGCGTTGGCTGGAACAGGCTGGGCGCCATGAGGCGGCGGACAAGGTCTTGCTTGGCATCGAGCAGAAGGTGCGCGATTCCCTGGGCGGCGCCGACTTGCCGGAGCCGATTGCCCTGCCACGGATCGAGAGTGCGCCGGGGACGTTTTTCTCCGCGTTCCAGCAGCTGTGGTCGGCGCAGTACCGCCAACGCACGATGATGATCTGGAGTGTGTGGTTCTTCGCCCTGCTTGGGTTCTACGGGCTGACGTCGTGGTTGAGTGCGTTGTTGCAGCAATCGGGTTTTGCCGTGACTCAGTCGGTGTATTACACGGTGATCATTTCCCTGGGCGGAATCCCAGGTTTTTTGATGGCCGCGTGGTTGGTGGAGCGCTGGGGACGCAAGCCTGTGTGCGTGGTGACCCTGCTGGGCGGCGGGGTGATGGCGTTTCTGTATGGGCAGAGCGCAGTGTTTGGCGGCAACGTGGGCCTGCTGATCACCTCGGGGTTGTTGATGCAGTTCTTCCTGTTTGGCATGTGGGCGGTGCTGTACACCTACACGCCGGAGTTGTATCCCACCTCGGCACGTGCAACCGGCTCGGGGTTTGCGTCGGCGATTGGGCGGGTTGGTTCGTTGCTGGGGCCGTTGGTGACCGGGTTGGTGTTCCCGATAACCGGGCAGGGCGGTGTATTTGCCTTGGGCGCGCTGTGCTTTGCGGTGGCGGCGCTGGTGGTGTGGCTGTTCGGGATGGAGACCAAGGGCAAGACCCTGGAAGAACTCACCCAGGCTTGAAGCTGATGGGGCCATGTGGGAGCCGGGCTTGCCCGCGATAGCGGTAGGTCAGGCAATAAGAGGCTGGCTGATACACCGCTATCGCAGGCAAGCCAGCTCCCACAGGTTGAGTCCAAGTCTATTCAGTTACGGTTTCACGAGCCGCGCATCCAGGCTGTTCTGCGCCAGGCGTTTGGCCTGGTCCTGGGTCATGCCCAGGGAGGTGTGCAGCGCGTGGAAGTTCTCGGTGACATAACCGCCGAAGTAGGCAGGGTCGTCCGAGTTCACGGTGACTTTTACACCACGCTCGAGCATGTCGAGGATGTTGTGCTGGGCCATGTCGTCGAACACGCAGAGCTTGGTGTTGGACAGCGGGCATACCGTCAGCGGGATCTGTTCGTCGATGATGCGCTGCATCAGGCGTTCATCTTCAATGGCTCGCACGCCGTGGTCGATGCGCTGGATTTTCAGCAGGTCGATGGCTTCCCAGATGTACTCGGGCGGGCCTTCTTCACCGGCGTGGGCCACGGTCAGGAAGCCTTCGTGACGGGCACGGTCGAACACGCGCTGAAACTTGCTCGGTGGGTGGCCCATTTCCGAGCTGTCCAGGCCGACGGCCACGAACGCGTCACGGAACGGCAGCGCCTGGTCGAGGGTTTTCTGCGCTTCGTCTTCGCTCAGGTGGCGCAGGAAGCTGAGGATCAAACCGCTGGTGATGCCCAGTTGCTGCTCGCCGTCTTTAAGCGCAGCGGCGATGCCGTTGAGCACCACTTCGAACGGCACGCCACGGTCGGTGTGGGTTTGCGGGTCGAAGAAGGGTTCGGTGTGGATCACGTTCTGGGCTTTGCAGCGCAGCAGGTAAGCCCAGGTCAGGTCGTAGAAGTCCTGGGACGTGCGCAGCACATCGGCGCCCTTGTAATACAGGTCGAGAAACTCTTGCAGGTTGTTGAAGGCGTAGGCTTTGCGCAGGGTTTCGACGTCGTTCCATGGCAGCGCAATCTTGTTGCGCTCGGCCAGGGCGAACAGCAACTCAGGCTCCAGCGAGCCTTCCAGGTGCAGGTGCAATTCAGCCTTGGGCAGGGCGTTGAGCCAATCGTACATTTTTAAAATCTCATCAGGTGCAATGGCGGCATTCTACAGGCCATGGCTGAAATAATCGGCAAAACCTGACCAGCAGGAGAGTATTTCTGTCACTCACGCAAGGGCGGCCTGAACTAAGGTGTAACGAAACGTTAGCGGCTCGGCGCAGTCTGTACCCCATCAATGACTGATTCGCTGTACGAAAAGGCCCGGAATGCTCACATCCCTCAAGCAAGAAAAATTCATGCTGCTGGCGCTGATTGCCGCCATCGCCGCCTACCCGCTGGAGCACTGGATGCTCCACAGCGGCCAACTGGTTGCGTTGCTGGCCGGCTTTGCGCTGATCGCGTTTATCGTGATGGCGTCGATGCGCGTGGCCCATCACGCCGAACAGTTGGCGGAAAAAGTCGGCGACCCCTACGGCACCATGATCCTGACCCTCGCCGCGGTATTGGTGGAAGTGGTGATCCTGGCGATCATGATGAGTAACGAGCCATCGCCCACCCTGGTGCGCGACACCATCTACTCAGCGGTGATGCTCGATATCAACGGTATCCTCGGCCTGGCCGCGCTGATGGGCGGCATCAAGCATGGCGAACAGTCCTACAACGATGACTCAGCGCGCACCTACAGTGTGATGATTCTTACCGCCATGGGGGTGTCGATGGTGGTACCGGAATTTATCCCCGAAGCGGACTGGAAAATTTACTCGGCCTTCACCATTGGCGCGATGGTGGTGCTTTACACCTTATTCCTGCGCATGCAGGTGGGGCCGCACAGTTATTTCTTCAGCTACAGCTACCCGGAGAAACGCCGTAAGAAACAGCCGGAAGACGAGCACGCGCCGTCTGTCAGCCTGACGTTTTCCATTGCGACCCTGGTGTTTGGGGTGATCGTGATTGGCGCGCTGGCCGAGGTGATGTCCAAGACCCTCGACCTGGGCCTGGAAGGCACAGGCGCACCACCAGTGATTACCGCGATTGTGGTGGCGGCTATCTCGGCCGCTCCGGAAATCCTCACGGCATTGCGCGCCGCGTTGGCCAACCGCATGCAATCGGTGGTCAACATCGCGCTGGGGGCTTCGTTGTCCACGGTGATCCTGACGGTGCCGGTGATGGAAGCCATGGCGCTCTACACCGGGCAGCCGTTCCAGATGGCGATGACGCCGGTGCAAACGGTTATGGTGTTTATCACGCTGATCGTCAGCGCGATCAACCTCAACGATGGTGAAACCAATGCGATAGAAGGGATGACGCATTTTGTGTTGTTTGCGACCTTTATCATGCTGTCGCTGTTGGGGCTGTAACCCGATTTGAAAGGCGCCGCAGACCCAATGTGGGAGCGGGCTTGCTCGCGAATGCGGTGGTTCAGTCACAGATGTACTGACTGACACACCGCATTCGCGAGCAAGCCCGCTCTCACATTTTGATTGGCGCCTGGCTTAGGTGCCCGCGATCAAATGGCGCGCGGCCTGGCTGTGATCGGCGATCAAGCCCTTGAGGTCCAGGCCTTCGACTTGACCATCAATCACCCGCCATTGACCCGCGATCATCACTCGGTCTGCCCGGTCCGCGCCGCACAGCAGCAGTGCGGAAATGGGGTCATGGCTGCCGGAGAAGCGCAGCTCATCGAGCTTGAACAGTGCCAGGTCCGCCTGCTTGCCGACGGCCAACTCGCCAATGTCTGTGCGCCCCAGCAACTGCGCCGAGCCCTTGGTGGCCCAGCCCAATACGCCTTCGGGGGTGATCTTTTCCGCGCCGTAGCGCAGGCGCTGGATGTACAGGGCCTGGCGGGCTTCAAGGATCATGTTCGAAGCGTCGTTGGAGGCCGAGCCGTCCACGCCCAAGCCGATCGGGGCGCCGGCGGCGAGCAGGTCCAGAGTGGGGCAGATGCCGGAGGCCAGGCGCATATTCGAGCTTGGGCAATGGCAGATGCCGGTGCCGGCTGCGCCCAGGCGCTCGATTTCGTCCGGGTTGAAGTGAATGCCGTGAGCCAGCCAGGTGCGTGGGCCGAGCCAGCCGACGCTGTCGAGGTAATCCACGGTACGCAGCCCGAAGCGTTGCAGGCAGAAATCTTCCTCATCGAGGGTTTCCGCCAAATGGGTGTGCAGGCGCACGTCCAGCTGGTTGGCCAGCTCGGCGCTGGCTTGCATGATTTCGGGGGTGACGGAAAACGGCGAGCACGGCGCCAGGGCGATCTGGATCTGCGCACCGTCACCGCGCTGGTGATATTCGCGGATCAGGCGCTGGCTGTCTTCGAGAATCACCTGGCCTTGCTGCACGGTTTGCTGCGGTGGCAGGCCGCCATCGGCTTCGCCCAGGCTCATGGAACCGCGGGTGAGCATGGCGCGCATCCCCAGTTCACGCACGCTGCCTACCTGCACATCAATGGCGTTTTCCAAACCATCGGGGAACAGGTAGTGGTGATCGGCCGCAGTGGTGCAGCCCGAGAGCAGCAATTCGGCCAGGGCGACTTTGCTGGCCAGGGCGAGCTTTTCCGGGGTGAGCCGCGCCCATACCGGGTACAGGGTTTTCAGCCAGGGAAACAGCGGCTGGTTGACCACCGGGCCCCAGGCGCGGGTCAGGGTTTGATAGAAGTGGTGGTGGGTATTGATCAGCCCAGGCAGCACCACATGCTCGCGGGCATCGAACACCTGCGCGCAGGGTTGTGCAGGCGCTTGCCCTTGGGCCAGCACTTCGGTGATGACACCGTCTTGCAGCACCAGGCCGCCACGGGCATCGAGGCCATTGGCAGTGAAAATCGCGAGGGGGTTTTTTAACCAGATACGGGTCGCAGGCATTGGCCGGCTCCTCTGAATGATGGGTTCAGGTTTGCCAGCTCAGTGTTGCCCTGTCTGCTGATCCAGGGTCGCCGGGGAGGGCGAGGTGGGCAGTTTACCTCTGTGGGAGCGAGCTTGCTCGCGAAAATCGTCAATGATGACGCGGGCAGTCTGGTTTAACGCAGTGCTTGGGCGTTCTTCGCGAGCAAGCTCGCTCCTACAGTTGGGGGGGTTACCAGGTGATGGTGTCGCCCTTGTAGTCGACGAAGTGATGGCCGCCTTTGCCGGTGTAGGCATTTACCTGGTCCACCAGGCCGCGCACGCTGGTCTCGACGTCGATGTGGGCATTTTCGCCGCCCATGTCGGTCTTCACCCAACCTGGATGCAGCGACAGCACCGTCGGCTTGGGCTCGCCCAGTTGCGTGATAAAGCTATTGGTCATCGAATTGAGGGCGGCCTTGCTGGCCTTGTACAGCGCCAGGTCCGAGCCGTCGGGAATGGTCACGCTGCCCAGTACCGAACTCATGAAGGCCAGCACGCCGGTGTCTTTGCGGATCTGCCCGACAAAGCGCTGGGCCAGGTTGATTGGCGCCACGGCGTTGGTGAAGAACAACTGGCCGACTTCCGCCAGGGTCGCGTGGCCGGGCTCCTGGTTGGCCGGGCCCTTGACGCCGGCGTTGACGAACAGCAGGTCGAAGGTGCGGTCTTTCAGGCGTTGGGCCAGGGCGATCACGGCTTGCTGGTCGTCCATATCCAACTTCTCGATCTGCACCGGCCCCGCGGCTTTCAGGGCATCTGCCTTGTTCGGATCGCGCACGGTAGCGGTCACGCCCCAGCCGTCCTGGAGCAGTTGCTTGACCAGGCCAAGGCCCAGCCCGCGCGAGGCGCCGATGATCAGTGCGGTTTTTGGCGTAGACATGAAAGGCTTCCTTTGAAATCGCGGTTCAGGGAGTTCAGCGCATAACAGTAGCAGTTTCAGCGTTCGAGCAGGATGCGCCCACGGCTCAGGTCGGCGAGCTGGGTTTGCAGGGTGTCGATGTGCGCCTCCCCCAGGGCGAGTTGCAGCTCTACGCCGTTGGCGGTGAAGGTTTCTTCCACCACAAGCCCGCCGAGTTCAGCGACACGCAGTTTCACCAGGTTCAGCTCGGAGAAGCCACAGGCGCAGCTCAGAGGTACGCGGCTGATCAGCTCGATGCGCTCGGCATTTTGCAGGCATTTATTGGCCCCGCCGCCATAGGCACGGGCCAAGCCACCCGTGCCCAGTTGAATGCCGCCGTACCAGCGGATCACCAATACGGCCACCTGATCAAAGCCCTGGGCCTCGATGGCCGCGAGGATCGGGCGCCCGGCGGTGCCACCGGGTTCGCCGTCATCGCTGCTGCGGTATTGATCGCCCAGCTTCCAGGCCCAGCAGTTGTGCGTGGCGTTCAGGTCGCTGTGTCGCTCGAAAAACGCTTGGGCGTCCTGCGGGCTGGTAATCGGCGCCGCCAAGGTGATAAAGCGGCTTTTGCGTATTTCTTCACGAAACTCGCAAAAACCGGTGAGCGTAAAAGACATAAATCGCTTCGTTTATAGGGCTGGCTTGATGCCGCAGCCTTTGAGAATGATATGGATCAGATTGGTGCCGGCATCTTCCATGTCCTGCTTGGTCAGCTTGGTGCGACCGGTGACGCGGCAGATCTGGGTGGCGAAGTCAGCGTAGTGCTGGGTGCTGCCCCACAGCAGGAAGATCAGATGCACGGGGTCGACGGGGTCCATTTTGCCGGCGTCGATCCACGCCTGGAACACTGCGGCACGGCCACTGAACCAGGCCCGATAGTCCTGGCCGAAATATTCCGTGAGGCATTCGCCACCGCTGATGATCTCCATGGCGAAGATCCGCGAGGCTTGGGGTTGGCGGCGCGAGAATTCCATCTTGGTGCGGATGTAACGAGCGAGCGCCACGGCCGGGTCATCCTCGGCGGTCAGCGCGTTGAAGGTGCTGTCCCAGAGTTCGAGGATGTTGCTCAGCACTGCGATGTACAGGCCCAGCTTGTTGGTGAAGTAATAGTGCAAGTTGGCCTTGGGCAGCCCGGCGCTGGCAGCGATGGTGTTCATGCTGGTGCCTTTGTAGCCATGGCGCGCGAATTCATCTTCAGCAGCCTGGAGAATCGCTTGTTCATTCTTTTGCCGAATGCGGCTGGCGGGTTTACCGCCGTGGTTGCTGTGGGCAGGAACTTCGAGGCTCATGGAGGTTTCCGTGCTGATCGATAGAGACGACGTGTGCACAGATAACCCACCCTCAAGCCTCAGACAAGTCCTGATGCAATAAAACCGTCAAAGCGGTTCCAGGCTGTCGCGTTCCGGGGTGTGGTTTGCGGCGGTGGTACTTGCCTTGGCCTCCGGCAGTAACAGGCACAGGAGGATGGCGGTGATACCGCCGCTGGTGATGGCGGAGTCGAACAGGTTCTGCACCAGTGTCGGCATCAGGTGCAGCAGGTTAGGTTGCGCGGCGATACCCAGGCCAACACCGAACGAGGTGGCGATAATCAGCATGCTGCGTCGATCCAGCGGTGCCTGGGCGAGAATGCGCACGCCGGCTGCGGCCACACTGCCGAACATCACCAGGGTCGCGCCGCCCAGCACCGGCTTGGGGATTTGCTGCAGCACGGCGCCAATCAGCGGAAACAGGCCCAGGCAGAACAGCAACACGCCGATGTATAAACCGACGTAACGGCTGGCCACGCCGGTGAGCTGGATCACACCATTGTTCTGCGCAAACGTGGTGTTGGGGAAAGCGCTGAAAGTGGCGGCGATCATGCAGCTCACCCCATCGCCGAGGACGCCGCCCTTGAGCCGGCTTATATAAGAAGGGCCGCTGATAGGCTGGCGGGCAATCATGCAATTGGCGGTGAGGTCGCCGACGGTTTCGATGCTGCTGATCAGATAAATCAGCGCAATCGGCAGGAAGGCGCTCCAGTCGAAGTTGAAACCAAAGCGGAATGGTGTAGGCAGGCTGACCAATGGCAGGTCAGGCAAAGCCTGGGGAACAAGTTTACCGCTGAACCACGCCGCGAGGCTGCCCAGGGCCAGGCCGATGATGATGGCCGACAGGCGTACCCAGGGCGTGTTCGAGCGGTTGAGCAGGATGATCGTCAAAACCACGAACAGGCCCAGCGCCAGGTTGGCGGGGGCGCCGAAGTCCGGTGCATTGAAACCGCCGCCGAGGTCGGTGATACCCACTTTGATCAGGCTGATGCCGATCAGCGTAATCACAATGCCGGTCACCAGCGGTGTGATCACGCGGCGCAGCTGGCCGATAAAGCGGCTCAATACAATCTGTACCGCCGCGCCAAAGAAGCACACGCCGAAAATCATCGCCAGAATGTCTTCCGGACTGCCGCCGCGTTGTTTCACCAGAAAGCCTGCAGACAACACCGCGCCGAGAAACGCAAAGCTGGTGCCTTGCAGGCAGATCATGCCGGCACCGATACCAAACGGCCTGCGTGCCTGGATGAAGGTGCCTACGCCGGAAACCATCAACGCCATGCTGATCAGGTAGGGCAAGTGGGCGGTGAGGCCGAGGGTGGAGCCAATAATCAGAGGCGGCGTGATGATGCCGACGAACGCCGCCAATACATGTTGCAGCGCCGCGAGGAAAGCGGGCAGTGGTTTCGGCCGGTCGTTGAGGCCGTAGATCAGGTCGCTGGGGCTGGAGGATTCTGGGGGCATGGCGGGTCAACTCAAGGCGGACGGTTCAAGGTCCTTGAGTCCTTGCAAAAAGCTGTCCATATGCTCAGCTTTTTGCGCGAGGCCCGAATCAGCGGGTGGCGGCCAGGCTTTCCAGGAAACTTTCCAGCACCAAATGAGGGCGACGGCCCTTGCGCGTGACCGATGCCAGGCTCAAATCGTAAAAACGTGTAGCCGGTTTCAGCGCACGCAGTCGGCCTTGTTGTACCCACAGGCTGGCGTAGTGATCGGGCAGGTAGCCGATATAACGCCCGGTGAGAATCAGGAACGCCATGCCTTCACGGTCTGACGCACTGGCGGTGCAGTTGAGCGCCTGGTAATGGGCCTGGATTTCCGCAGGTAAGCGGAAGGTGGGGGCGATGGCGTCCTGGCTGTCGACGCGCTCGTCGTCGAGTTGCTTGTTGTCGGCGTAAAACAGCGGGTGGCCGACCGCGCAATAGAGCAAGGAACGTTCGCTGTACAACGGCTGGTATTCCAGGCCCGACAGTGCGCTGGCCTGGGGCACCACACCGACGTGCAGGCGACCGTCGAGTACGCCTTGCTCCACTTCATTGGGGGCGATCATGCGGATCTGGATCTGCACGTCCGGGCCGCGTTCTTTCAACTGCGCCAATGCGTGGGTGATGCGCATATGGGGCAGAGTGACAAGGTTATCGGTGAGGCCAATGATCAACTCGCCGCGCAAATGTTGGTGCAGGCCGTTGACCTCGGTGCGAAAACTTTCCAGGGCACTCAGCAGTTGCAGGGCAGATTGATAGACCTCACGGCCTTCTTCCGTCAGGGAAAAACCGGCGCGGCCGCGTTGGCAGAGTCGTAGCCCGAGTCGTTGCTCAAGGTCGCTCATCTGCTGGCTGATGGCCGAGCGCCCGATGCCGAGAACGGTTTCCGCTGCCGAGAAGCCGCCGCACTCCACTACGCTGCGAAAGATGCGCAGCAGGCGAATATCGAAGTCACTGACTTGGGCCAAAGGGTCGGGACGACGGCTGCTCATAGTTTAGTGAAGTCCTGACTGAAGGTTAGAAGAGTTGGATTTCACCGACTTTATCCCCGTGGCAATTTAGCTGCAACAACGCTTTTTCAATCCCGACGCTGCCTTTTGCCCTGCGAGGTTTTGCTGATGAACATGCCCGAAAACGCCCCATCGTCCCTGGCCAGCCAATTGAAGCTGGATGCGCACTGGATGCCTTACACCGCCAACCGCAACTTCCAGCGCGATCCACGCCTGATCGTGGCCGCCGAAGGTAGCTGGTTGACCGATGACAAGGGGCGCAAGGTCTATGATTCGTTGTCGGGCCTTTGGACCTGTGGCGCCGGGCATACGCGCAAGGAAATCCAGGAAGCGGTCGCCAAGCAATTGGGCACCTTGGACTACTCTCCAGGCTTCCAGTACGGTCATCCGTTGTCCTTCCAGTTGGCGGAAAAAATCACCGAGCTGACCCCAGGCAACCTGAATCATGTGTTCTTCACCGATTCGGGCTCTGAATGTGCCGATACGGCGGTGAAGATGGTGCGGGCCTACTGGCGCCTGAAAGGTCAGGCCACGAAGACCAAGATGATTGGTCGCGCCCGTGGTTACCACGGCGTGAACATTGCCGGTACCAGCCTGGGCGGTGTGAACGGTAACCGTAAGCTGTTTGGCCAGGCGATGATGGATGTTGACCATCTGCCTCACACCTTGCTGGCCAGCAACGCTTTCTCCCGGGGCATGCCGGAGCAGGGCGGTATTGCCTTGGCCGATGAGTTGCTCAAGCTGATCGAGCTGCATGACGCGTCGAACATTGCGGCCGTATTTGTCGAGCCTATGGCCGGTTCCGCTGGGGTATTGGTGCCACCGCAGGGGTATCTCAAGCGTCTGCGCGAAATTTGCGACCAGCACAATATCCTGTTGGTGTTCGACGAAGTGATCACGGGCTTTGGCCGCACCGGCTCGATGTTCGGTGCCGACAGCTTCGGCGTGACCCCGGACCTGATGTGCATTGCCAAGCAAGTCACCAACGGCGCGATTCCGATGGGCGCGGTGATTGCCAGCAGCGAGATCTACCAGACCTTCATGAACCAGGCGACGCCGGAATACGCAGTGGAATTCCCCCACGGCTACACCTACTCGGCGCACCCGGTAGCTTGCGCGGCGGGCTTGGCGGCATTGGACCTGTTGCAGAAAGAAAACCTGGTGCAGAGCGTAGCCGAAGTCGCGCCGCACTTTGAGAATGCGCTGCACGGTTTGAAGGGCAGCAAGAATGTGATCGACATTCGCAACTACGGCCTGGCCGGTGCGATTCAGATTTCCCCACGTGATGGAGATGCCATCGTGCGTCCATTCGAGGCCGGCATGGCGTTGTGGAAGGCCGGTTTCTATGTGCGTTTTGGCGGCGACACCCTGCAGTTCGGGCCAACCTTCAACAGCAAGCCGCAGGACCTGGACCGTCTGTTTGACGCGGTCGGCGAAGTGCTGAACAAGATCGACTGATTTCTCCTTCTATATAGAACAATTTTTCAGGAGCCCTGCATGAGCCTTATCCAGCATTTGATCAACGGTGAACTGGTCAACGACAGCGGTCGTAGTGCCGACGTCTATAACCCGTCTACCGGGCAGGTGATTCACCAGGTGCCTTTGGCCAGTCGTGAAACCATTCAACAGGCGATTGACTCAGCCAAGGCGGCGTTTCCGGCTTGGCGCAATACGCCGCCGGCCAAGCGTGCCCAAGTGATGTTTCGTTTCAAGCAACTGCTGGAGCAGAACGAAGCACGGATCTCGCAGTTGATCAGCGAAGAACATGGCAAGACCCTGGAAGACGCCGCGGGTGAACTCAAGCGTGGGATCGAGAACGTGGAGTACGCGTGCTCGGCGCCGGAGATTCTCAAGGGTGAATACAGCCGCAACGTAGGGCCGAACATTGATGCGTGGTCGGACTTCCAGCCGTTGGGCGTAGTGGCGGGTATCACCCCGTTCAACTTCCCGGCGATGGTGCCGTTGTGGATGTACCCGCTGGCGATTGTCTGCGGTAACTGTTTCATCCTTAAACCTTCAGAGCGCGACCCGAGTTCGACGCTGTTGATCGCGCAGCTGTTGCAGGAAGCCGGATTGCCCAAAGGCGTGCTCAGCGTGGTGCATGGCGACAAGGGCGCGGTGGACGCATTGATCGAAGCGCCGGAAGTCAAAGCCTTGAGCTTTGTAGGTTCGACGCCGATTGCCGAGTACATCTATTCCGAAGCGACCAAACGCGGCAAGCGCGTGCAGGCGCTGGGTGGGGCGAAGAATCACGCGGTGCTGATGCCGGATGCAGACCTGGATAACGCTGTGAGTGCCCTGATGGGCGCGGCTTATGGTTCCTGCGGTGAGCGTTGCATGGCGATCTCGGTGGCTGTGTGCGTGGGCGACCAGGTAGCGGATGCGTTGATCGCCAAGCTGGCGCCTCAGGTCAAGGCGTTGAAGATTGGTGCGGGCACTTCTTGCGGGCTGGATATGGGCCCGTTGGTGACGGGGCAGGCGCGAGATAAAGTCAGTGGCTATATAGAGGACGGTGTGTCGGCGGGGGCTGAGCTGGTGGTTGACGGCCGTGGCTTGAGTGTTGCAGGGCATGAGCAAGGTTTTTTCCTCGGTGGCAGCTTGTTTGACCGCGTCACCCCTGAGATGCGTATCTATAAAGAAGAGATCTTTGGGCCGGTGCTGTGCGTAGTGCGGGTGGATAGCCTGGAAGCGGCGATGCAGCTGATCAACGATCATGAATACGGCAACGGTACTTGTATCTTCACCCGTGACGGTGAAGCGGCGCGCCTGTTCTGTGATGAGATTGAAGTCGGCATGGTGGGGGTGAACGTGCCGCTGCCGGTGCCGGTTGCGTATCACAGCTTTGGTGGCTGGAAGCGTTCGCTGTTTGGCGACTTGCATGCCTATGGGCCGGACGGGGTGCGTTTCTATACCCGTCGCAAGGCAATCACCCAGCGTTGGCCGCAACGGGCCAGCCATGAAGCGTCGCAATTCGCCTTCCCTAGCCTGTAAGGCTCGGTAGGTAAAAGGCCGGCCCCTTGGGGCCGGCCTTTGCATTATTGGGGCTTTTTTGACTTATATGACAGAAATGTGAAAAAGAAGGTTGACGGCAGATTCTGGAAGCCTATAATTCGCCCCACTTCCGGCGCAGTCGAAACGGAAAACTCCTTGGTAAACAATGAGTTACGCAGTTTTCGGCAGCAAGTTGCTTCAGTTCATCGAAGCCAAAAGGAAGTTGAAAAATAGGTGTTGACAGCAGCGTGTAACGCTGTAGAATTCGCCTCCCGCTTACGAGAGATCGCAAGCGCAAGTGGTTGAAGTTGTTGAAGAAATC